>NZ_JANKBZ010000020.1 GCF_024623785.1 Archangium lipolyticum | reverse complement strand
CGTCCCTCTCCCTTCGGGAGAGGGACGGGGTGAGGGTACCGACCGCCCCGGGTTCAACCCCGAGTCAATCCCCTCTCCCTCTGGGAGAGGGCCAGGGTGAGGGTCATCAAGAGCCCTCCGCGAAATGGGCCCGAGATGACCTGGACCGAGGAATCACTGAGGGCGGAGGGCTTCGAGAACCCGAAGAGAGCGGCCAAGGAGCTAGGGGCGCAGGCCGAATCACTCGGAGCGAGCGCAGCCGAGCGAATCCACGAAGCGGCGAAGAAGACGTCAGAGCCGGACGAAGTGGTAGCGGCCTTCGACCGGATCCGAGAAGGCCTGCAGGGCCTGCCAGAACCCACCCTGTGCCGGCTGCTGGACTGGCTGCCGGCGGTCTTCCACGCGAGCACGTTCGTGCCGAGGCAGCTGGTGACCCGTCCGGGGCTGCTGCGCTGGCTGGCGGGCTCGCGAACGATGACACGAGAAAAACCCCGGGATCACTACCACCGGGAGGCACTGGCGGCGACGTGCCGGATCGCACCAACGGACGCGGAGGGGCTGCACCGCCGCCTGCGGCGCTACAAGTACCGTGAGTACCTGCGGCTCATGGTGCGCGACGCGGCGCTGCGAGCGCCCATGGCGGAGCTGGGCCGGGAGCACACGGCACTGGCGGAGGCGCTCATCGGG
Organism: Archangium lipolyticum; assembly: GCF_024623785.1. Lineage (NCBI taxonomy): Bacteria > Pseudomonadati > Myxococcota > Myxococcia > Myxococcales > Archangiaceae > Archangium > Archangium lipolyticum. Next base: position 190,993 of record NZ_JANKBZ010000020.1, on the reverse strand, counting down.
GCGGCGCTGGCCTGGGCGGAGCGCTCGCTAGGAGCGAAGTACGGCACGCCGGACACGCCGGGCTTCTGCATCCTGGGGATGGGCAAGCTGGGAGGAGAGGATCTCAACTTCAGCTCGGACGTGGACCTCATCTACCTGTACCGCGGGGACGGGCACACGACGGGGGGAACGGCGGGGGCGCTGCCGAACGTGCAGTACTTCACGCGGCTGGGCGAGACGGTGACGCAGGCGCTGACGAAGGTGACGGCGGAGGGCTTCTGCTACCGGGTGGATTTGAACCTGAGGCCACAGGGGCGAGCGGGGGCGATGGTTATCTCGCTGCCAGCGGCGCTGTCGTACTACGAGACCTTCGGGCGCATGTGGGAGCGGGCGGCGTTCCTCAAGGCACGGGTGGTGGCGGGGGACGCGGAGTTGGCGAACGAGCTGCTGAGCGACCTGAGCCCGTTCATCTGGCGGAGGAGCCTGGATCTGTCGGCGGTGGACGGGCTGAGGGAGCTCAAGGCGCAGATCGACCTTCGAGGCAAGGCGAGCGCGGATGACGTGAAGCTGGGGCCGGGAGGAATCCGGGAGGTGGAGTTCTTCGTCAACGCGCTCCAACTGTTACAGGGAGGAAAGGACGCGACGCTGCGCGAGGCGAGGACGATGCGAGCGCTGCGCAAGCTGGAGCGAGCGGGGTTCGTATCGGGGCCGGACGTGGACGCGCTGGAGGAGGCGTACGTCTTCCTGAGGCGGGTGGAGAACCGGCTGCAGATGCTGGAGGAGCGTCAAACACAGGCGCTGCCCACGGGGGAGCGCGAGCGGCGCCGGCTGGCCACGTCGCTGGGCTTCGCGGACTGGGACACCTTCGGCGCGGAGCTGGAGCGGCACCGCCGCTTCGTCCTGGGCGCCTTCAACACCCTGCTCGGCCAGACGGCGCGGGACGAGCTCCCCGATGAACCGCTCCTGGCGCTCGCGCTGGACCCGGACCTGTCCCCACAGGAGCGGCAGGCGGCGCTGGACAAGCGGGGCTTCGAGAACCCCGAGCGGGCGCTGGCCGAGCTGGAGCGGCTGGCGCGAGTCCCCCACTCCCCTTTCGTGGATGGGGGCGCGGGGGTGAAGGCGGTGCGCCTGTTGTCGGAGCTGGCACAAACGCCGGATCCGGACCAGGCGCTGCTGCACTTCTCGGACTTCCTGGCGCGGCTGCACCAACCCGAGGGCTACCTGGCACTGCTCACGAGCATGCCCCGGGCGAGCCGGCGCCTCTTCAACCTCTTCGGGCAGAGCGACTACCTCTCGCGCATCTTCCTGCGGCACCCGGAGCTGCTGGACGCGCTGGTGCAGGCACAGCTGGACGAGGCGGTGAAGTCCCCCGAGCGCATCCGTCAGGAGCTGAGCGCGAGGCTGGCGCGGCCCCCGGACGCGGAGACGAAGCACGGGGCGATGCCGCGCTTCAAGAACGAGGAGGTGCTGCGGATCGGGCTCAACGACATCGGCGGAGACCTCACGGTGCCGGAGGTGGCGAGGCAGCTCACGGCGGTGGCGGACGCCATCCTGGACGAGTGCCTCTTCCTGGCGATGGAGGAGCAGCGCGAGCGCTACGGCCTGCCGCTGAACGCGAGCGGGCAGCGCGAGGGGCTGGTGGTGATCGCCATGGGCAAGCTGGGCGGGTACGAGCTGGGCTACCACTCGGATCTGGACCTCATCTTCGTCTACAGCGGCAACGGCCAGGCGGAGACGAGCGGAGGCAGCCGCGGCGCCATCACCCACCACGAGTACTTCGCGAAGACGGTGCAGCGGTTCATGACGCTGCTCCAGGTGCAACTGAGAGAGGGGCACCTCTACAAGATCGACGCGAGGCTGAGGCCGTCGGGGAACCAGGGGGCGCTGGTGGTGAGCCAGGACGCCTTCCGCGAGCACCACCAGAAGCGGGCGCAACTTTGGGAGCGACAGGCGCTCGTCAAGGCCCGCCCGGCCGCGGGAGACGCCACGCACTTCCAGGCGCTGCGGGAGGAGGTGCTCGTTCCGCTCGTGTACGAGCGTCCCCTGCCTCCGGGCGCGGCGGCGGAGATCGACCGGCTGCGCACGCGCATGGAGCGGGAGCTGGCCCACGAGAGCGCGCAACAGCTCAACCCGAAGCTGGGCCAGGGAGGGCTGGTGGACGTGGAGTTCACCGTCCAGTACCTGCAACTGGTGCACGGCCGGGAGCACCCGCGGGTGCGGAGCACCAACACCCTGGCGGCGCTGGAGGGGCTCCAGGCCGAAGGCCGCCTCTCGCCCGAGGACGCCGAGGTGCTGCGCGAGGGCTACCTCTTCCTGAGACGGGTGGAGAACCGGCTGCGGCTGGTGCACGCCAGCTCCCTGGCGCACATGCCCACCAGCGGCAGACCGCTGGCGCAGCTCGCGCGCCGGATGGGCGTGTTGCGCGCCGACCCGGGAGAAACGTTCCTCGCCCGCTATCGAGCCAGCGCCGCGCGCGTCCGGGACGTGTATGCTCGGGTGCTGCGTGCCTCACGTTGAACCCGGACTGCCTCGCTCGTGCTGCTGAAGCAACGCTTCCAGATCCTCCGGCCCCTCGAAGAGATGGAGCTGGTGTTGGTGCGCGCGGCGCTGGACTCGCCCTCGCTGCTGGACTCGCGCGAGGAGACCGTGCTGCGCACCGCGCTCTCCCTGGCGCGCCTCTACAGGCTGCGCCACGAGGGCCATGATCACTCGGTGGAGACGTGGACCACGCCCTTCCGCGAGGACGTGACGCGGAGGCTCGGCCCGGTGCTGCTCGGCAAGCGCCGCATCACCCGGGATCAACTGGTGCCACACGTGCGCGACCTGCGCACGCGGACGCTCCAGGTGCGCGACGAGCTGCTCCACCGCCTGCGGGGGCATGTGCCCGAGGAGGTGTTGCACCGCGAGCTACAGCACAAGTCGCTGGTGGTGGTGGCTGGCGGCGGAGGGGGCACGGCCTACGTGTACATGGGGGTGATGGCCCTGCTGGACGAGCACGGCCTCAAGCCGTCGCTGCTGGCGGGCACCTCGATGGGCGCCATCCTGATGCTGATGCGCTCGCGGATGGCGCGCTTCGACCAGTCGGATCTGGTGGGCATCATCCGCAGCCTGTCCTGGCGCAAGCTCTTCCGGTTCATCTCCACGGAGAACCGTTACGGGCTGCCGGCGGCGCTGCGCCTCTTCCTGCGCGCGGGCCTGGGCCGCTACTTCGACGCGGGACCGAACCAGGCGGGTGGCCTGCGGCTGAAGGATCTCCCGGTGCCCATCCTCGTCGCGGTGGGGGGCATCCGGCGGGGCATGTTGCCCAGGCCGCTCGAGTACTACGAGCGCCTGTTGGGCACGAGCCCGGTGAGCCTGCTGAGCCCCGCGGGCGTGGCGCGCCGCATCCAGGCGGTGATGGGCACGCTGGCCGAGTTCTTCACCCGGCCGGAGATCATGGTGAAGCTCCACCTGGGGCTGGACGAGAAGACGTCCCACTTCGACGCGATCGACGCGGCGGGCTTCTCCTCGGCGCTGCCCGGGGTCATCCACTACGACGTGCTGCGCGACGACACGAACATGCACGGCCTGCTCAACGGGCTGATGGAGGAGAAGGGCATCTTCCGGCTGATGGACGGAGGGCTGGTGGACAACCTCCCGGTGAAGGCGGCCTGGAAGGCGGTGCACCATGGCAACCTCGGCACGCGCAACGCCTTCATCCTCGCGCTGGATGGCTTCGCGCCCCGGCTCAGCACGCCCTTCTGGCTGCCGCTGCAACGGCTCGCCGCCATGACGGTGGCGCCCAACCTCCCCTACGCCCACCAGGTGAAGCGCTTCGGCCCCACCCTCTCTCCCCTGGAGCTGGTGCCTTCCGTACAACTCGCCACCAAGGCCATGCACTTCGGCCGCAAGCAGCTCGGCCCGGACATGCCCTTCCTGACGCGCATGCTCTCTCCACTTCCGTACCTCGGCTGACCGCATGCTTTGACTTCAAAGGTCCATCTGGAAGAAAACCTCGGGGCCGTCTTCTCCTTCCCGACGAAGAGGAACCCCGAATGAGCTCGACCTCCGCCAACGTCCTGCGCTCCGACCAGATCTGGCTCGATGGAAAGCTGATCAAATGGGACGAAGGCCAGGTGCACGTGATGACCCACGCCCTGCACTACGGGCTGGGGGTCTTCGAGGGCATCCGGGCCTACCGCACCTACGATGGACGGCTCGCGGTGTTCCGCCTTCGCGAACACATCGATCGCCTGTTCGACTCGGCGCACATCTGCATGATGAAGCTGCCCTTCACCCCGGAGCAGCTGAGCGAGGCGTGCCTGGAGCTGCTGCGCAAGCAGAAGGATCTCTTCGCCAACGGGGCCTACCTGCGCCCCATCGCCTTCATGGGCGACGGCGCCATGGGCCTGGGCGCCATCAACCCCACGCGCGTGGCCATCACCGCCTGGGACTGGGGTGCGTACCTCGGGGACAAGGGCATCCGCGAGGGCATCCGCGCCAAGGTGAGCTCCTTCACCCGGCTGCACGTGAACGTGAACATGGTTCGCGGGAAGATCTCCGGCCAGTACGTCAACTCCATCCTCGCCAAGCGCGAGGCCGTGCTCGCCGGCTATGACGAGGCCATCCTCCTGGACATCAGCGGCTTCGTCGCCGAGGCCTCCGGGGAGAACATCTTCCTCGTCAACAAGAAGGGCATCATCAAGACCCCTCCCCTCTCCTCGCCCATCCTCGACGGCATCACCCGCGACTCGGTGCTCCGGATCCTCCGCGACTCCGGCCGCGAGGTGGAGGAGGTCACCGTCACCCGTGACGCCCTCTACATCTGCAACGAGGTCTTCTTCACCGGCACCGCGGCGGAGATCACCCCGGTGCGCGAGGTGGACAACCGGATGGTGGGTACCGGAAAGCCCGGCCCCATCACCCAGTATGTGCAGGAGACCTACTTCCGCGCCGTCCGGGGCCAGGAGCCGCGCTACACCGAGTGGCTCACCTACGTCTGAGTGCCTGGCGGCCAGGGGCTCACGGGACGTGCCGGAAGGGGGCGGATCGGCTAGAACCTGGGGCCGATGCGTCCCGAGCCCGGTGTCATTCCCAATCCCTTCAACCTCGAGAACCCGGCCATCCTCGACATCGCTCCTCCAGAGCCGAAGTCCTTGGAGGAGACGGGGCTGAAGATCGGCCTGCTGTCGGATATCGCCCTGCGGTACCTGTACTACCAGGGTACCGCCACGGGCATGGACATCGCCCAGGAGCTGCGGCTGCCCTGGCCCGGCGTCATCGAGAAGGTGGTGGACTTCCTGGCCGGCGAGAAGCTGGTGGACCTCCGGGGAGGCAAGGGCTTCGGGCGCGCCTCGGTGGACTTCATCCTCTCGGAGAAGGGGCGCGAGTACGCGCGCGGCGCCATCGAGCGCAGCACCTACGTGGGCCCCGCCCCCGTGCCCATCGAGCAGTACAACGCCCTCATCACCGCGCAGACGGAGGAGAGCCCCGTCATCAGCAACGAGGACCTGGTGGTGGGCCTGTCCCATCTCACCGTCTCCGCGGACCTGATGGACAGGCTGGGCCCGGCGGTGAACTCGGGCCGCTCGTTGTTCCTGTATGGCCCTCCGGGCAACGGCAAGACGAGCCTCGCCGAGGCCATCAGCCGCATGTTCGGTGGCGAGGTCTTCATCCCCCACTGTCTGGAGATCGACAACCAGATCATCAAGGTCTTCGACGCCCTCAACCACGTCCCCGTGACGCTGGAGTCCGAGCGCGACGCGGCGGGCCGCCGGCAGACCTTCGAGATGGACAACCGCTGGCAGCTGTGCCGGCGCCCCGCCGTGGTGGTGGGCGGCGAGCTGACGCTGGAGACGTTGGACCTCATCTATTCGCCCACGGCGCGCTTCTACGAGGCCCCGTTCCAGGTGAAGGCCAACGGCGGGATGCTCCTCATCGACGACTTCGGCCGCCAGAAGGTCCATCCGACGGATCTGCTCAACCGGTGGATCGTCCCCCTGGAGAAGCGGATCGACTTCCTCACCCTGCACACGGGCAAGAAGTTCGAAATCCCCTTCGATCAGCTGCTCGTCTTCTCCACCAATCTGGACCCCAAGGAGCTGGTGGACGAGGCCTTCCTGCGGCGCATCAAGTACAAGATCGAGGTGACGAACCCCGACGAGGAGACGTACCGGGAGATCTTCGCCCGCGTGTGCGAGGCGGCCGGCATCCCCTACGTGGAGCAGGCCGTCACCTACCTCATCGAGCACTACTACAAGCCCCGGAGCATGCAGATGCGCGCCTGCCACCCGCGCGATCTGGTGCAGCTCATCAAGGACGCGGCGCGTTACCGGCAGATTCCTCCGGCCCTGTCCAAGGATCTGCTCGACCAGGCATGCGAGGTCTTCCTCGTCAGCCTGTGAGCGGAGAGTAGCGTTTTAATTGTCCTAAATGCCTGGAATTTCTACAATCCGGCACCCGTTGTCCCCGCTGGTCGGGCTCATCACGGTCCGACCCGCCGGTCCTTGCCGTGAGCCGGTGTGAAGGAGCGTCAAGTCCGTGAAGGAACGCTACCAAGAGATCGACGAGAAGAACGAAGCGCTGCGCGACTACCTTGGCATCTTCAAGGAGAAGGGTCGCGACTTCCTCGAGAAGTTCGAGATGTCGTGGATCTACCACGACGCGGCGCTCGAAGGGACCGTGTACACCCAGCAGGAGCTGGTGTCGGCGTTGTTCCCCGAGCGGGCCAGCATGGACCCGGCGATGATCCCCGTGGTGCTGGAGATCCGCAACCACAAGGCCGCGTGTGACTACCTGCGCGAGGACGCCGCCGCCAACGGCAAGAAGCAGACGCAGATCACGCTGACGACCATCAAGCGCATCCACGATCTGCTGTGCGGCAACACGCCGGAGGCGCAGGCGATCCGGGCCAACATCGAGCGGCGCGAGCGGACGGAGAAGGAGCTGGCGAAGGAGCGCGATCGCAGTGGCTACCGCAAGGACATGCCCCTGCACCGCACCTACTTCCACGAGATCGCCCAGCCCGCGAAGATCCAGCCGATGCTGGAGAAGCTGGTGGACTACACGGGCAGCGCCGAGTTCCGCGAGTTCCACCCCATCAAGCAGGCGGCGGTGGCGCAGCACAAGTTCATGCAGATCTTCCCCTTCACGGAGAACAGCGGGAAGGTCGGCCGGATGCTCACGAACCTCGTGCTGCTGCGCAACGGCTACATGCCGGCGATCATCCACTCGATCGATCGCCAGCGGTACTACGAGTCCCTGCGAGGCGCCGAGGGTCTGTTCCGCGCGCTGCTGATGGACGCCATCGAGAACTCGTTGGACAACGGCGTGAAGTACTTCAAGGACCTGGGCCGCCGGTACAAGGCCATCAACTAGGCCGTGCGTGTCGGGGCTCACGAGTCCATCGCAGGAGGCGTGAGCCGGGCCCTGGCGCGAGCCGAGGAGCATGGCGCGCGCAGCCTGCAGGTCTTCACGAAGAACGCCCGGGGCTGGAAGGCCCCACCCCTGACCGAGGAGGAGTGCCGCGCCTTCCACGCGGAGGTGCGGCGCACGGGGCTGCCGGTGGTGGCGCACGGCAGCTACCTGGTGAACCTCGGGACGGAGGAGCCAGCGCAGCGCGAGAAGTCGCTGGACTGCGTCGTCGAGGAGCTCACCCGCTGCGAGCGCCTCGGCATCCCCTTCCTCATCTTCCACCCGGGAGGACACCCGGACGAGCGCCGGGGGCTGGAGCTGATCGCCCGGGCCCTGGACGAGGTGCACGCGCGCACGCCGCGCTTCCGGTCACGTCTGTGCCTGGAGGTGACGGCGGGCCAGGGAAACTGCCTGGGTTGGCGCTTCGAACACCTGGGGGAGATCCTGTCCCGGGTAGGCGATGCGGGGCGCCTGGGCATCTGCCTGGACATCTGCCATCTGTTCGCCGCCGGATACGATCTTTCGACGGAAGCCGGTTACCATGAGGTAATGGCCGAGTGTGACCGGGTGCTGGGGCTGGAGCGGGTGCACTGCATCCACCTCAACGACAGCAAGAAGCCGCTGGGGTGCCGGGTGGATCGCCATGAAGAGGTAGGCAAGGGAGCAATCGGGCTCACGCCTTTTCGCTGCCTCGTGAAGGATCCGCGCTTCGTCAACACCATTGGAATCCTGGAGACCCCTTTCCCCGAGCGTTATCCAGAAGCCATCAGGCTTCTCGAATCGCTGAGCCGGAGGAAGTAAACACCGCACCCATGCCTGCTACACCGACAGCCAACAGCCGCAGATCGACGCCGGGGGGCGGAGAGGGCACGGAGTCCCCGCCACCACGCATCGCGAGCCTGCCGGCACGCGCCAAGCTGGAGCGGCTCTTGAGGGTAGCCAAGGGACACAAGAAGGCCCTCGTGCTCACCCACGACAACCCGGATCCGGACTCCCTGGCGGCGGCGGTGGCGCTGACGCAGCTGTTGAAGGAGCGGGCGGATGTGGAGGAGGCCCGGGTGGGCTACGGCGGCATCATCGGCCGGGCGGAGAACCTCGCCTTCGTGAAGGTGCTGCGCCTGCCCGTGGTGCCCATCGCCCAGTTGGATCTGGACGAGTACGACCTGCTGGCGCTGGTGGACACGCAGCCCCCGACGGGCAACCACGCCATTCCACCGCGGCTGCGCAGTGAGGTGGACATCGTCATCGACCACCACCCGCTGCGAAACGAGAGCCTCGAGGCACCCTTCGCGGACGTGGGGGGTGACTTCGGAGCCACGTCGACGATGCTGGCGGAGTACCTGCGCGCCGCGCGGCTGGAGCCCTCGGTGGAGGTGGCCACCGCGCTCTTCTACGGCGTGAAGGCGGACACGAGGGATCTGGGACGCGAGACGACCCAGACGGACATCGACACGTACCTGTGGCTGTTCCCGCGGATGGACAAGCAGCTGCTGAGCCAGATCGAGCATCCGGAGCTGCCGGCGCGGTACTTCCAGCTGTACCACACGGCTTTCGAGCGGGCGAAGGTATACGGGGACACGGCGATCGTGACGGACCTGGAAGAGGTCTACTCGCCGGACATGGTGGCCGAGGTGGCCGAGCGGCTGATGTTCCTGGACGGAATGAAGTGGTCGCTGGCGTACGCCACGTACCACAACCAGCTGTTCCTCTCGCTGAGGGTGAAGGATCGGCGGATGAACGCGGGCCGGCTCATCCGGGAGATCTGCGAGGACTACGGCGGCTCGGCGGGAGGCCACGGCAGCATGGCGGGCGCGAGGATTCCGCTGTCGGGACGGGCGACGCAGCGCAAGGCGCTCAAGCGGGAGCTGGTGCGCCGCTTTCTCGAGGCCTTTGGAGTGGCGGATGAGCGGCCGGTGGCGCTGCTGTCCGCGCCGTCGCCGTGATCTACTGGGACCACAACGCGGCCGCGCCGGTACGGCCGGAGGTGGCCACGTTGCTGGCGCGGGCCTTCTCCGAGGGGCACTGGGGCAACCCCTCCAGCGTGCACCGGGGTGGACGCGAGGCCCGGGGGCGGCTGGATGCCGCGAGGGCCCGGGTGGCGCGCGTGCTGGGTTGTGAGCCGAAGGAGGTGTGCTTCACCGGCTCGGGCTCGGAAGCGGACGCGCTGGCGCTGAAGGGCACCTGGCTGGCGCGGAAGGAGTCCCGGAGAAGGCGCGTGGTGACCTCGGCCATCGAGCACCCGTCGGTACTGGCGGCCGTGAAGCAGTTGGAGGCGCTGGGCGCGGAGGTGGTGCGAGTGCGGCCGGGACGTGACGGCCGGGTGCCACTGGAAGCGATGCTGGAGGCGCTGACGCCGGAGACGCTGTTGTGCTCGTTGATGTGGGCGAACAACGAGACGGGCGTGGTGCAGCCGGTGGCGGAGCTGTCGAGGGCATGCCGCCAGCGGGGAATCCTGTTCCACACGGACGCGGTGCAGGCGGTGGGAAAACTGCCGGCGAACCTGCGCGAGGTGGACGCGGATCTGCTGGCGCTGTCGGCGCACAAGTTCGGAGGCCCGCCAGGAGCGGGGGTGCTGGTGGTGCGCAAGGGCGTGGAGGTGCAGGCGCTGACACCGGGGCACCAGGAAGCGGGACTGCGTGGGGGGACACAGAACGTGCCCTACGCGGAGGCGCTGGCCCTGGCCCTGGAACTGGCGAACGAGGAGCAGCCGGCGCACGCGGCGAGGGTGGAGAAGCTCCGGGACGGGTTCGAACGGGAGGTGCGCACACGCATCCCGGACGTGACGGTGAGCGGAGAAGGAGCGCCGCGAGTGCCGAACACGAGCAACCTGTGCTTCCACGGGGCGGATGGAGAGGCGCTGCTGATCGCGTTGGACCTGGAGGGCATCTGCGCGTCCTCGGGGGCGGCGTGTGCATCGGGGACACTGACGCCCTCGCACGTGCTGCTGGCGATGGGCCTGACACCGGCACAGGCGCACGGCTCACTGCGCTTCTCCCTGGGGCCGACGACGACGGAGGTGGAGGTGGAACGAGTGCTGGAGGCGCTCACCACGCACGTCCCGAGGGCCCGGGCCCTGAATCAGGAGTAACCCCCCGGGGTGAGGGTAATTCGAATCCCAGGTTGCTTCCGTGTCTGCCCCCTCTCCCTCTGGGAGAGGGCTGGGGTGAGGGTCTCCCCAGCCCGTGCATCCACTCCGTCCCAGCGCCTCCCGGACTCACCACTTCTGATCAGGGAGCTTCTTCTCGCGGACATCCTCGGGAGCCTGGCCATAGCCCGGCATGCCCTCATGGGACTCGTTGGGGGTCGTCTGCTTGCGCTCGTCCTTGCGCTCCGTGTCAGCCTCACGGGTCTCGCGGGGCTTCTTCTCCTGCTCGGTCGCCATGTCGAATCCTCCCTCGCGCGATGGGCGCGCACCGTCGTACGGGGAAAGATCGACACGCGGCGGGCAACCGGCATCCCACGGGCGGACAGGCAGGAAGGCGCTGACCCTCACCCCAGCCCTCTCCCAGGGGGAGAGGGGGCGGACACGGAGCCAACCCTGGGGGCGAGATACCCTCACCCCGGCCCTCTCCCGGAGGGAGAGGGAGTCATGTCGTGTCGCTGATTCCGAACAGTCCGCGCACCACGGCGGCGATGGCCAACGGGGTGCCCACGCGCTCGTCGTAGTGGGGGGCCAGGGCCTCGGCGAAGGCCTCGGCCGAGGGGAACCGGTCCTCGGGATTCACCGCGAAGCCCTTGTGGATGATCTCGTCCAGCGCCTCGGGGATCTCCGGGCGGATGAGGCTCGGCGGCAGGTAGTCCCGGTAGACGATCTTCGTGAAGACCTCTTCCGGAGTGGAGCCCGTGAAGGGCCGCTGCAGCGTCAGCAGCTCGTAGAGCACGACGGTGGCGGCCCACAGGTCCACCGACGGATCGATCGCGCCCTGCAGGGCCTCGGGAGACAGGTAGTAGGGCTTGCCGAGCACCTCACCACCCTGGAGCACCCCATCCACGCGCAGGCGGGCCACGCCGAAGTCACCGAGCTTGATATCGCCCAACCGGGAGATGAACAGGTTCGAGGGCGAGATATCGCAATGGACGATGCCCAGCGGCTCGCCGGTGGGGCCGGTGGCGGAGTGGGCGTAGCTCAGGGCCTCGAGCAGCACGCGGCCCAGGTAGACGGCGAAGTCCAGGGGCAGATAGATGCCGCGGTGCTTGCAGCGGCGGAGGATGTGGCCCAGGTCGCGGCCATCCACCAGCTCCATGACGATGAAGTACTGGCCCTCCACCAGCCCCACGTCGAGCACCTGGACGATGTTGGGATGATCCAGCTGCTTGGTGAGGCGGGCCTCGGCGGCGAAGAGGGAGACGGAGGCGGGATCCTTGGTGAGCGCGGGCAGCAGCCGCTTGACGGCCACGGTCCAGCCCTGACGGGGACCGGCGCGGACCCGGGCCCGGAAGACCTCGGCCATTCCGCCCTTGCCGAGCTGCGACAGGATTTCGTAGGGGCCGAGGATGCGGGGAATCCGCGGCGTGGGAGAAGTGCTCACGCGCTCAGGGTCCCGTGTATTGCCGCCGTCCGGCGGGCGACTTGTAGTTCCGGATGGCCTGGTTGGTGAGTCCCAGGTACTCGGGCTCCGAGCCCAGGAACCGATCCAGCTCGACATCCTGGAACGAGCCCTCGGGGATGGCGAAGCCCAGCTTCACCGCCTGCCTCAGGGAGTCCATGGCCTTCCGCTTGTCACCGAGCCGGCTGTGGGCGCAGGCCAGGTGGTAGTGGATGCTCGGCTCGCGCGCGTTGAGGACGCGGGCCCTGTCCAGGGCCTCCACGGCGTCACGCGCCTGACCGCGCATCAGTTGGGCGGTGCCCAGCCCGAAGAAGGCCACCCAGTTGCGGTCATCCTGGGTGATGCTTCGCTCGAACTCGGTCGCCGAGCCGCTCCAGTCCTTCGCCCCCAGCAGCCGGGTGCCCTTCTCCAGCGACTCCTTGGCGGCCGCGGGGTCCCTCTTCTCCGTGCGCAGCCGCGCCAGGGTCGAGCCCCCCGCGCGTGAGACACCCGCCGCGGGCTCCTCCGCCTCCTCCCAGGCCGGCTTCAACACCAACAGCCCCCCCGGGCCCAGCTCCGGCGCCTGACACCCCTCGCGCGGCCGCACGTAGGCCGTCAGCGTCCCGTCCGAGGGGCCATAGAAGGCGAGCACGGGCAGCCGGTCCACCTCCGGGCACGACTCCCCTCGCAGGCACACGGTCAGCTCTCCCACCAGCACGTTGCCCTGGAACTCGCCCTCCAACACCGCGCTCCGGGGCGCGAAGCCACAGGCCCCACCCTCCCCGGCCGTGTAGGCGACCAGGCGCTCCTGCGTCAGGCTCAGCTCCACCTGACCCCAGACGTCCGCCCGATAGCTGCCCGAGGGACGAGACCCCGCCCACGCGGCACCAGGGGCCGCGGCGACGAGGACCGCGAGGCCGATTGTTCTGAACACGGACGCCATGGGCGGGAGCACCTCCATCATAGGAGGCCGTCGGCTGAGTTGTAAACGCGCACCGATGGCTTGACCCATCCGCTCCACGTTCTTATCATTCCCTCAGTTGCTCCTGGGGTTTTCCCAGGAGTTTCAAGGATTTGCCGTACGGAGAGGTTTGTTGAAGGGCTGTCCCCTGCGGGGCGCGTGATGCCCAGCAGAAATTCGAACCGATACGTCCATCACGGGGTCCGTTTCGAGTCCCATGTGCAAGCCCTCCCCTCGCGGGATGAGGGAAGCCTACGGGTCCACGACTTCGAACCCCACCTGGCTTTTTAGGGTTCAATGGACGCTAGGCACACGGCCATACGGCGGGGGACTTTTTCTTACTCTTGTCGGGGAGCGGGGCAGGTGGCGAGCGAGACGGTGGCGCAAGAGGGGGCAGCTCGGAAGGTGTCGCTGCGCGAGGAGCTGACGGCGCGGCGCAAGGCGATGACGCCGGACATCATCGACGAGCGCGGGTTGAAGGTTCAGGCCCGATTCCTGGCAACGCCCTATTACCAAAAGGCGAGGACGGTGGCCCTCTACGCCCCCATTCGGGGCGAGGTGCCCACACGGGACATCCTGATCGCGGCGTTGCAGGACGAGAAGATCGTCTGCTACCCGCTGTCCCACGTCCATGGACGTATCCTGTCCTTCCGGGCCATCAAGTCCGAAGCGGAGCTGGAGCCTGGCAGGCTCGGAGTACGCGAGCCCACCAACTCCGCCGAGCTCATCCCGGTGGACCAGATCGATCTGTTCGTGGTGCCCGGACTGGGCTTCACACGAGATGGCAAGCGGCTGGGACGTGGCGGCGGGTACTACGACGCCACGCTCCGGGCGGCCTCGGCGCGCAGCCGCCGGGTGGGACTGGCCTTCGGAGATCAGGTCGTCGACACCATGCCGACCACCAGTGAGGACGTGGACATGGACCTCGTCGTCACCGAGTCGGAGACACTGCGCGGGCTGTACCGCGACTGGGACTTCGTCGACACGTGAAAGTACTCTTCATGGGCGATGTGGTGGGCCGGCCAGGGCTCCTGGCCGTGCGCACCCTTCTGCCCAAGCTCATCGCGCGCCACTCGGTGGATCTGGTCGTCGCCAACGCGGAGAACAGCGAAGGCGGCGCCGGCATCTCCCCCGAGTCGGCCGAGGCGCTGCTCGGCAGTGAGGTCAACCTCCTGACGAGCGGCAACCATTTCTGGACCAAGAAGCAGATCCTCCCCTGGGTGGAGGACAACCCCAACCTGTTGCTGCGCCCGGCCAACTATCCCAAGGGCGCACCAGGCAAGGGGCACACCGTCATCCAGACGCCGGACGGGCGCAAGCTCGGGGTGCTCAACCTCGAGGGCCGCGTCTTCATGAAGCCGCTGGACAACCCGTTCACGGTGGCGCTGGACCTGGTGGCCGAGCTGCGCAAGCAGACCCCCTGCATCCTGGTGGACATGCACTGCGAGGCCACCAGCGAGAAGAACGCCATGGGCGCCCACCTGGACGGCAAGGTGTCCGCCGTGGTGGGCACCCACACCCACGTGCAGACGGCCGACGAGCGCATCCTCCCGGGGGGCACGGCCTTCATCACCGACGTGGGCATGTGTGGCCCGCTGGACTCCGTCATCGGCGTGAAGAAGGAGCTCTCCATCGAGCGCTTCATCACCCTGCGCCACACCCCCTACGAGGTGGCCAAGAACCTCGTGTACCTCCAGGGCGTGGTGATCGACCTGGATGACAAGACGGGCAAGGCGCGGAGCATCGAGCGGGTGCGCGAGCACCTGCCGGGCACGTAACCCCCCGTTTCCGGGCCCCTATGTCAAATTTTCGGGTAGGGTGCGCTGCGCCATGTCCGAAAACGCTTTGCGCAAGGCGACGCCCCAGGAGCAGTTCGAGGAAGTGACCCGCGGCACCGTGGATCTCCAGGTGCCCGAGGATCTGAAGAGGAAGCTCGAGCGCTCGTATGAGACGGGCAAGCCGCTCGTCATCAAGGCCGGTTTCGATCCGAGCCGCCCGGACCTGCACCTGGGCCACTCGCTGCTGCTCACGCGCATGCGGCGCTTCCAGGACTTCGGCCACCAGGTGGTGTTCCTCATCGGCGACTTCACCGCGCTGATCGGCGACCCCACGGGGAAGAACACCACGCGCCCCGCGCTCACGCGCGACGAGGTGAAGGTCAACGCGAAGACGTACCAGGAGCAGGTCTTCAAGGTGCTGGACGCGGCGAAGACGCAGGTGCGCTTCAACTCCGAGTGGTTGGACAAGCTGGGCACCGAGGGGATGATCCGCCTGGCGGCGCGCTACTCGCTCCAGCGCATCCTGGAGCGCGATGACTTCAAGAAGCGCTTCCGCGAGAACCGCTCCATCGCCCTCCACGAGTTCCTCTACCCGCTGCTGCAGGGCTACGACTCGGTGGCGCTCAAGGCGGACGTGGAGCTGGGCGCGACGGATCAGCTCTTCAACCTGATGGTGGGCCGGCAGCTCATGAAGGAAGAGGGTCTGGAGCCGCAGGTCATCATGACCGGGCCCATCCTCGAGGGTCTGGACGCGAAGATGGTCGACGGGAAGATCACCGGCGACAAGATGTCCAAGAGCCTGGACAACTACGTGGGCATCAGCGAGTCGCCGGAGCAGATCTACGGCAAGCTGATGAGCATCACGGACGACCTGATGTGGCGCTACTACGAGCTGCTGTCGTCCCGGACGCTCAAGGAGCTGGCCGAGCTGAAGGAGAAGGTGCTGCGCGGGGAGCTGCACCCGAAGGCGGCGAAGTCGGGCTTCGCGCTGGAGATCGCCGCGCGCTTCCACGACGCGGAGTCGGCCCAGAAGGCGATGCAGGCGTGGGAGGAGCGCTACTCCCAGAAGAAGATCGTCGCCGAGGATCAGCCGCTGGTGGAGGTGCCGATGGCGGGCGCCCCGAAGCTGCTGCTGGCCAAGGCGCTGGCGGAGGCGAAGCTGGTGGCCTCCGTCACGGAGGCGCGCAAGCTGATGGGCCAGGGCGGCGTGCGGGTGAACGGCGAGAAGGCCACGGACCCCAAGCACGAGCTGGACGCGGGCGAGTACCTGGTCCAGGTGGGCAAGCACAAGTCCGCGCGCATCAAGCTGGCGTGAGCCCGGGGAGCACCACCGTGAACCTCGAACCCTGGCCCGGTGTGCTCTCCACGCGCACCGTGCCACCGAGCGCTTCCGTGATGCTCTTCACGATGTAGAGGCCCAGCCCGAACCCGCCATAGTGACGGGTCGGCACCGCGCGCTCGAACCGCTCGAAGATGTGGGGAAGGCGATCGGGGGCGATACCGATGCCGTGGTCCACCACCGAGAGCTCGGCCGTGCCGTCCCTCCGGACGACGGAGATTTCGATGGGCTGGCCCTCTCCAAACTTGAGGGCGTTGCCGAGCAGGTTGGCGACCACCTGATCCAACCTGCTCCTGTCCCACAGCCCCTCGACGGGCGCTTCGGCCCGGACGTCCACCCGCGACCCGGATTGGGCGATGCTCTCGCCGAAACGCTCCACGACGTCGGCCACGACCGCCGGGAGGTCCACCCGCTCGAGATGGAGCTCGAGCCGCCCAGCGTGGAGCCGTGAGACATCGAGCACGTCATCGACCAGGCGCGAGAGCCGCTGCACCTGCCTGTCCGTCGACTGGAGGACCCGGAGGAGACGTTCCTCCGAGGGGCGCTCGCGTTTGCGGACCACCGACTGGAGTCCGATGCTCATGGAGGTGATGGGGGTCTTCAGCTCGTGCGCCGCGACGCAGAGGAACTCCTCGCGGACGCGGATTCCCTCCTGGGCCTCCTGGTAGAGGTGGGCGTTGTCGATGGCGATGGCGGCCCGGCGGGCCAGCTCCTCGGCGAGCGCCAGATCCGACCGCCCGAAGGAGCGCTTCGGATCCGCGGAGCCGACGGTGATCGCCCCCAGCGTCCTGCCGCGAGCCACGAGCGGCACGGCCATGATGCTCCGGGACCCGAGCTCACGGATGAGCCGGAAGTGTTCGGCGTCGAGACAGTGGGCCCGCAGCACGTCATCCGTGAAATCCGCCAGCAGGAGCGACCTGCCCGAGGCCAGGACACGCGCCGCCGGTTGGGTCGAGCCCATTTCGAGCGGATACCGCTCCTCGAGCTCGCGGAGACTCCGCTCCTTCGAGGGCTCGACGTGCACCCCGGCCAATCGCTGGATCCGTCCACCCTCCCCCATCACGTCGACGATGCACCAGTCTGCGAACGCAGGCGCCATGAAGGACGCCAGGTTGCGGAGGGTCGTCGGATAATCGAGCGACTCGGCGAGCAGCGCGCTCACATCGGCCAGGAAGCGCACGGCCCGCTCCGCCCGCCTCCGCTCCTCCACCTCCACCTTGAACTTCTCGAACAGGAGGCTGTTCTCGAGGGCGATGGCGATCTGGGCGGACAGGAGCTCCAACACCCGGACGCGCTCCCGCGTGAACGCGCGTGGAGTCAGATCGTTCTCGAAGAAGAACGTGCCGAGCAGGGCCTCCTGGCGCTGGATGGGAAGCACCAGGACGGACATCACGTTGCCCTCCTCGAAATAGGGCGTGGAAGCGAACCGCGGATCCCGGGAGGCATCCTCGAGCACGAGGACCCGCCGCGTCCTGCGCACGTGCTCGATGAGCTCCCGGGGAAGCTCGTGCGACTCGGCGAGCGGCGCCCTTTCGGTGGAGACCGGAAGCGTGGCGCCTCCGACCGCCCGCACGAACGGTCCTTCTTCCTCCTCGACGACGAGCACGCCCCGCTCGGCGCCCGCCGCCTGGATGCACACCTCCATCAACTTTCCCAGCAGACGCTCGAGCTCGATCTCCCCCGAGATGGTCTCCGCCGTCTTGAGCAGGCTCAGGGCATCGAGCGCCGCCCGCGGGGCACGCTCGTCGACGGCGCCTGGCCCCACGGAGCCCCCACTGAGGTCGAACTCGTCATCCAGCGCCCGCGCCTTGGCCAGGGCTCCCCACTGGGCCCAGCCCTTCTGGGCCGCGCACAGGTACAGGTGGGCGACACGGGTCCGGCCGTGCCCGTGATAGAGCCGCCCGCAGAGCTCGTTGGCCAGCGCCTCGTCCTGGAGGAAGCGGGCCTTCGCCGCCGCCTCGATGGCCTGGTCGTACAGCTCGGTGGCCTCGAGGAACTGGCCCTGGACCCGGGCGACCTCCGCGTCCACGAGCAGGCGCTTGTGGCGGAAGTTCTCCGCACACCCCTCCTCCCACTGCCTCAGCTTCTCGCGCAGGGCGGCCACACGCCCGAGCCGCTCGGCGCGCTCCTGGAACGTGGCCCCATCACAACGCGCCAGGAGGTTCAGCGCCGTGTAGAACGTGTGCTCGGCCGAGGGAATGTAACCCCCCAGGAAGTCCAGGAAACGGGCCGCCGACTCGGACCGCGCATCCGCCTCGGCCAGCTCCCGGAAGAGGAACGAGGTCTGGAGCCTCAGGATGTCGTACATGCACCGCGTCGTCGGCTCGTTCAATGTGGCCGCGAGGAACGCCTGCTCGGTGAACTCGTCGTCGTCGAACCGGTTGAGCTCCCTCGTGAGCCCCTTCAGACAGCGGATGGCCTGCCGGTAGGCCAGGTGATTCAGGATCGCGCCCTCGCTCCTGACCTGCCGGCAGAACCCCAGCCCCTCATCCAGCTCGACCAGGATCCGGTCCAGCTCCATCCCCGCGGTGAACGAGTAGATGACGATCATCGTGCGGCCATAGACGGCGTTCTGGAACTCGCCGAACCGCAGCCCCATCTCGAAGATCTGATGGGCTCCCGTCACACAGGTGGAGAGTGGAGCCAGCCACGCTCGCACGAAGTTGTTGTACAGCTGGAAGGCGCGGACCTCCTGCAGGCGATCCTCGAACCTCCGCGCGAGCTCCACGGAGAGACGGCTGAAGCCCTCGGCGGCCCGAAGCTCTCCCATGCCCAGCAGCAGCTGCGCATAGACGGCGTACGGCATGATCGAGTCGTTGCTGTGACCGTGCTCCAGCGTGAAGCAGACCCCACGGGCCGTGAGGAGCATGAGGAGCTTGCGGTCGACGAACCATGCGGGGAACAGCATGGCGGAGACGATCTTCATGTAGACCCGCGCCTCGGACCGGGTCACGAGGGGTTGGTCGACGAAGCTCTCGGGCGAGCGCCCCGCGAGGAGCCTCCCGATGGCCTCCCGCTGTACGAAGCTCTCCTCGTCGAAGCCCTCCTTCGGCCGCTCGGTCCCGAAGAAGGAGCGCAACGCCTCCCATCCCCACTGGAGCGCCAGTTCGTATTCACCCGTGACCGTCGCGCTCGAGATCCGCAGGGCGTGAAGGTCCGCGGCTTCCTCCATCGAGCCGGCGTGGCGGAGTCCCTCCCGCGCCAGCGAGTGGCACAGGCCATGTTCGCCCGTCAGCGAGGCGCACTCGGCCGCGTCCCGGTGAAGAAGGAACGAGAACTCGTCGTGGACGGGCCTCGCGTCTCCGGGCAGCAGGGCAAGGCCACTCCGGAAATACGCGAGTGCCGGCCCGTAGGCGGCGGAGCGCCGCGCCCTGACCCCGGCCCGGTAGTTCAATCGGGCGAGCTCCTCCCGCTCCCGGTCCCCCGTGAGCAACTCGCTCCCGAGATTGAGCTGGTCCACGACATCGAACAGCTTCTCGTCCAATCCCTCCTCGCGGAAGAGCTCCAGGAGGCCACGGCCGATCCGCAGATGGAGCCGCTTCCGCCGCTCCTCGGACAGCAGCGAGTAGGCGGCCTGCTGCACGCGATCGTGGATGAACCGGAAGGCCACCTCCGTGCGCGGCGTGCGCTCATCCTCGGGCACGAGCAGCCCTTCCCGGAGCACCTCACCCAACCGCGTGGCCATCTCATCCACGGACCTGCCCCAGGCGGCCGCGAGCAGATGGAGCTCCAACCGCTTGCCGATGCACGCCGCGAGCTGCAGGAGCTGCTGCGCCTCCTCCGACAGCCTCCGGATGGCCGCCGCCATCAGCTCGACCACGTTCTCGGTGATCTCCACCCGCTCGATCTGCCGCAGCTCCCACAGCCACGTCCCCCGCCCCTCGTCGAAGACGAGCAGCCCGCCGCGCTGAAGCGAGCGGAGCAACTGCCGGACGAAGAAGGGATTGCCCGCCGTCTTTCCCTGGATGAGCTCCACGAGAGGCATCGCCCGTTCCGGCTCACAGCGGAGGACGTCGGAGAGCAGCGCGACGAGCGCTCCGGTCGACAGGGGGCCCACCTCCAGCCGCGTGACGGCCGTGCCCGCGTCCCGGATCTCCTCGAGGGTGCGAACCAACGGGTGCTTGGAACCGACCTCCCGTGTCCGGAACGCACCGAGCAGGAGGACGTGCCGGCTCTCCGGATCCTTGGCCAGCGCACGCAGGATCCGCAACGACGCCGCGTCGGTCCATTGCAGATCATCCAGGAAGAACACGAGCGGCCGGTCCGCGGCCACCGCCCGGACGAAGGCCTGGAGCGTGAGGTGGAAGCGGTTCTCCGCCTCCACGGGACCGAGCCCGGGCACCTCGGGCAGCGCACCGAGCACGTCCCGAAGCTCCGGAATGAGCTCGATCAACACACGGCCGTTCGCCTGAACCGCCTCCCGCAGCCGCCGGGACACCTCCTCCCGGCGCGCCATGGGCTCGGAGAGGAGCGTGAGCGCGAGGGCCCGGAGCGCCTCCACCACGGACGCATACGGCATGTTCGCCGCGCGCAGATCGAACTTGCCCGAGACGAACCGGCCCTCGGCCATGAGGACCGCATCCCGTACGGCCCCGACGAGGGCCGTCTTGCCGGAGCCGGCCTCACCCGCCACGAGCACCAGCTCGGTCCTGTTCGCCGCGACGCGGATGAGAGCATCCCGCAGCACGGCGAGCTCGTGGTCACGTCCATACAGCCGCTCCGGCAGCGGTAGCTCCCGGGCGAGATCGAGCCGGCCCAGCTCGAAGGGCTCGATGGTGCCGGAGACGAGCCATTGTCTCCGCGCCTCCCGGAGATCGGCCCCGAGGGCCTCCGCGCTCTGGTAGCGCCGCTCCGGCATCTTGGCGAGGAGCTTCTGGACGATGTCGGAGAGCACCTGCGGGACGCGCGGATTCGCGACCGACGCGGGCACCGGCATCTTCGCCACGTGCGCATGCACGAGCTCGAGCGGATCCGAGGAGCGGAAGGGAGGCGCGCCAATGAGCATCGCGTAGAGCGTGGCGCCCAGGGAGTAGAGGTCCGCTCGCCAATCGACGAGCCAGTTCATCCGTCCCGTCTGTTCCGGTGACGCCCAGACCAGGGCGGACACCTGCTCGGGCTCGATCGCCCGGGCAATGCTCGCGAGCTCGGCCGCGTCGACGAAGTGCACCAGGCGCACCCGTTCGTCGGCCCCGAGCACCACATGGGAAGGAGAGATGGCCCGGTGGACGACCCCCTTCTCGTGAATGCGAGCGCACACGTCGGCGAGCTGAAGGGCGAGGTCGAAGAAGCCTTCGAGCGGGAGCGGTCCCCCGGTCAGCCGCTGCTCGAGATCCTCGGAACCCGCGTCCTCGAGGACGAGGGTGGGCGCATCCTCCGGCCCCTCGAGAGCAATCGGCCGCTCGACCCCAGGCACGTCGAGCCTGCGCAGAACGGCATACTCGTCGTGCATCAGCCGGGCCCAGCGCGGCACCGGAACCTTCCCGGAGAGGGTCTTGAGCACGACCGTCCCGCTCTCGGTTACCTGCCTGCGGAGCACGAAGCGCCGGCAGCGATGAATCTCGGAAGATTCCCCTGGAAGCACGCCACCCCTCTCAATGAATGGTCCCCCATCAAGGCAGAACAGCCTTCGAATATGTAGGTCCCCGAAAACTCGGGCAGCCAGGGATCGAGACCCCCATCGGCCCCCGGGCGGGCAACGTCTGGATGGCTCCCGAGCCCCTTTTGGGTGAAGTTCGGACCGTTTCAGGTCAAAGATTGCACTTGCCGGTCGAAAGTTCAACTCGCTAGCGTTGTCTTCGGGCCTTCTAGGAAGGCCGGAACGACGACGTCGGCGGAGACAGACATTGAGCCGCTGGAACGGTTTGACTCCCGGAGAGTTCGCGCTGCTGGACACGGTGTTCTGGTCCGGCGGCTTGTCGCGCGATGCGCTCGCGCTCCGTTCCTCCTTCTCGAAGACCCGGGCCAACACGGCTGTCGCCAACCTGCTGGAGCGGGGGCTGCTGGAAGAAGCCGGTCTGCTGGCGTCGTCGGGAGGCCGGCGGGCCGAGAAGCTGCGGCTGCACCGCGGGCTGGGCGTGGTGCTGGCGGCGGATCTGGGAGCCACCGGCCTGCGCGTCGGCGTGCTGACGCCGGACCTCCAGGTGATGGCACGGCATGTGGAGTCGGCGGACGTGAGAAAGGGACCCGAGCTCGTCCTGTCGCGCGTCCGGACGCTGATGCGTCAATTGCTGGAGCAGGCCGGTGTCACGCCGCGTGAGGTCATCGGGATAGGCATCGGCGTGCCGGGACCCGTCAACTTCGAAACAGGGCAGCTCGTCAACCCGCCGCTGATGCCCGAGTGGGACAGCTTCTCGATCCGCGACGACATGAAGGCGGACTTCGCCGCGCCGGTGTTCGTGGACAACGACGTCAACATCATGGCGCTGGGCGAGCTGTGGGGCCTGCAGCGCTCGCTGCGCAACTTCCTGGTGATCAAGGTGGGCACCGGCATCGGCTGCGGCATCGTCTGCAACGGCCAGGTGTACCGGGGCGCGACCGGCTCGGCCGGAGACGTGGGCCACATCTGCGTGGACCCGGCCGGTCCGCGCTGTCACTGCGGCAACGTGGGGTGCGTGGAGGCGATGGCGGCGGGGCCGGCGATCGCCCGCATGGCGCGCGCGGCGGTGGAAGCGGGAGAGAGCGCGCTGCTCGCGGAGACGCTGGCGGCCACCAGTACCATCCTCCCCGAGGACGTGGCCCGGGCCAGCCGCGCGGGTGACGCGGCGGCGAACGCCATCGTGCAGCGCGCGGGCAGCCTGATCGGACAGATGCTCGCGTCGGTCGTGAACTTCTTCAACCCGTCGCACGTCTTCTTCGGCGGCTCGATGATGCGCATCGGCCCGCTGTTCCTCGCGTCGCTGCGGCAGAGCATCTACCACCGCTCGCTGGCGCTCTCCACGCGCCAGCTGGAGATCCAGGTCACCCCGCTCGGAGAGCAGTCGGGGCTCATCGGCGCCGGGGTGCTGGCCATGCAGGAGACCCTGCGGATGAAAGGAGCCGCACGATGAGCGTTGCCATCGAGTTCCGCGACATCGTGAAGGCGTTCGGCCCGGTGCAGGTGCTGCACGGTGTCAGCTTCGCGCTGCAACCGGGCCGGGTGGTGGGCCTGCTGGGCGAGAACGGCGCGGGCAAGTCCACGCTGATGAAGATCCTCTCCGGCTACGAGCGGGCCACCGGGGGCGAGCTGCTCGTCAACGGCCGTCCGGTCCACTTCAACGGCTCGCGCGCGGCGGAGGCGGAAGGCATCGTCCTCATCCACCAGGAGTTCAACCTCGCCGAGGATCTGACGATCGCGCAGAACATCTTCCTCGGTCACGAGAAGAAGCGGGGCTGGCTGCTGGACGACGCGGCGATGAACCGCGAGTCCGCGCGTGTCCTCGAGCAGGTGGGCCTGCGGCTCAGCCCCGAGACGCCGGTGCGCCAGCTCATCGTGGCGGAGAAGCAGCTGGTGGAGATCGCCAAGGCGCTCGCCCGGAAAGCGCGGCTGCTGATCATGGACGAGCCAACGGCCACGCTGACGCCCGGCGAGACGGAGCGCCTGTTCGCGCTGATCGCGCAGCTCAAGGCCGACGGCGTCACGCTGCTCTACATCTCGCACAAGCTCGACGAGGTCGAGCGCATCACCGACGAGGTGGTGGTGATGCGCGATGGCCGCTTCGTCACCCGCGCGGCGACGCGCGACGTGACGCGCCACCAGATGGCCAACCTGATGGTCGGCCGGGAGCTGTCGGACCTCTACCCGCCCAAGGCGCCGCCACCGGCCACCGCCCCGCCGCTGCTGCGCGTCCAGGGCCTGACGGTGCCGGGCTGGGCGCAGGGGGTAAGCTTCGAGGTGCGCCCCGGAGAGATCCTCGGGTTCGCGGGGCTGGTCGGCGCCGGCCGCACCGAGCTGTTCGAGGGACTGTTGGGCTTGCGGCCGCACACGGTGGAGCGCGTCGAGCTCGATGGGCGTCCGGTGCGCTGGCGCAACCCACGCGATGCCGCCAACCAGGGGCTCACGTACCTCAGCGAGGACCGCAAGGGCAAAGGCCTGCACGTGCACTTCGGCCTGCGCGAGAACCTGACGCTGATGGCGCTCTCGCGCTACGCCACCCCGTGGCTGAAACCCGAGGCCGAGCGGCAGGCGCTCGAGGAGGCCGTGAAGCGCTTCGGCATCCGCACCGGCTCACTGGACAACCCGGCCTCGGCGCTGTCCGGAGGCAACCAGCAGAAGCTCGCGCTCGCCAAGGTGCTGCACCCCGACCCGAAGGTGGTGGTGCTCGACGAGCCCACGCGCGGCGTCGACGTGGGCGCCAGACGCGACATCTATTTCCTGATCGAGGCGCTGGCCCGCGAGGGACGCGCCGTCATCGTCATCTCATCCGAGCTGATGGAGCTGATCGGGCTGTGCCACCGCGTCGCGGTGATGCGCGGCGGCCATCTGCAAGCCACGCTCGATGCCAGCCACCTGACCGAAGAGGAACTCATCGCCCATGCCACCGGAACCCACTGACGCCGTGAAGCAGGGCGCGGCCACACCGGCCGCCACGGGAGGGGCACTGCGCCCTGCGGAGCCCGGCACCCGTGCCGGAGGCCGCGCGCGAGCCCTGTTGCACGGCCTCGGGCCCGTCCTCGGGCTCGTCGTGCTGTGCATCACCGGCACCCTGCTGAATGGTGACTTCGCCACGCTCGACAACGTGATGAACGTGCTCACGCGCACCGCCTTCATTGGCATCATCGCGGTGGGCATGTGCTTCGTCATCATCTCCGGGGGCATCGATCTGTCGGTGGGCTCGATGGCCGCGTTGATCGCCGGTGCGATGATCCTCGTGATGAACCGGCTGGCGCCGTCGCTCGGTTCGCCCACGTCCGTGATCGCCCTCGGCATCGGCCTCGCGCTGCTGCTCGGCGCGCTGTTCGGGCTGACGCACGGGCTGCTGATCACCCGGGGCGGCATCGAGCCCTTCATCGTGACGCTCGGCACGCTGGGCATCTTCCGTGCGTACCTCACGTACTTCGCGGATGGCGGCGCCCTCACGTTGGACATGGATCTGTCCGACGCCTACAGCCCGGTCTACTACGCCAACCTCCTGGGCATCCCGATTCCTGTCTGGGTGTTCCTCGCCGTGGCGCTGCTGGGCGGGTTGATCCTGAACCGCACCGCGTACGGCCGGTACGTGCAGGCCATCGGCTCCAACGAGCAGGTGGCGCGCTACGCGGCCGTGGACGTGAATCGCATCAAGGTGCTCACGTACATGCTGCTCGGCATCTGCGTGGGAATCGCCACCGTGCTGTACGTGCCGCGCCTCGGGTCGGCCTCGCCCACCACCGGCCTGTTGTGGGAGCTGGAGGCGATCGCGGCGGTGATCGTCGGCGGCACCGCACTCAAGGGCGGCTCCGGCA
This sequence comes from Archangium lipolyticum, assembly GCF_024623785.1. NCBI lineage: Bacteria > Pseudomonadati > Myxococcota > Myxococcia > Myxococcales > Archangiaceae > Archangium > Archangium lipolyticum. The sequence continues at coordinate 165,598 of NZ_JANKBZ010000020.1, read as the reverse complement.
CCATCACCGGCACCGTCGTCGGTGCCGTGCTGTTGTCCGTCATCAGCAACATCCTGAACCTCACCAGCATCATCAGCGTGTATCTCAACTCGGCGGTGCAGGGCTTCGTGATCATTGGCGTGGCGTTCATGCAGCGCCGTCGCAAATGAGCGTCGTGACAGATGTCTCGTCGTCGTAGTCCTCCGGCAGCGGGCCGCTGCCATGTCGTGCTCCCCTTACCCCCAGGAGATAGCCCGCATGAAATCCGTCCTCCGCAAACTCGCCCTCGGTGCCTCCACCGTGGCCGCGCTGCTCACCGCCTCGGGTGCGCTCGCGCAGACCCAGAACCAGGTCAACATGGGTGTCGCCATCCCCGCGGCCACCCACGGCTTCACCGGCGGCATCGTGTGGTGGGCCAACCAGGCCAAGAAAGACCTGGAGAAGGCGCACCCGGGCCTGAAGATCACCGTGAAGACGGCGGCCAACGCGCCCGAGCAGGCCAACCAGCTGCAGGACCTGCTGACCGTCAACAAGATCAACACGCTGGTCGTCTTCCCATTCGAGTCTGCCTCGCTCACCAAGCCGGTCGCACAGGTGAAGAGCAAGGGCGTCTACGTCACGGTGGTCGACCGGGGCCTGACCGACACCAGCGCCCAGGACGCCTACGTGGCCGGCGACAACACCGCGTTCGGCAAGCTCGCGGCGGAGTACCTGGCCAAGAAACTCAACGGCAAGGGCAACATCGTGGCGCTGCGCGGCATCCCGACCACGATCGACAACGAGCGCATGGACGCGTTCAACGCCGTGATGAAGAACTACCCGGACATCAAGCTGCTCGATGCCCGGTACGCCAACTGGAACCGCGACGATGCCTTCAAGGTGATGCAGGACTACCTGACGCGCTTCAAGCAGATCGACGCCGTGTGGGCCGCCGATGACGACATGGCGGTGGGGGTGCTCAAGGCGATCGAGCAGGCCAAGCGCACGGACATCAAGGAAGTGTTCGGCGGTGCGGGCGCCAAGGGCATGGTCAAGACGATCATCGACGGCAAGAACAAGCTGATCCAGGCCGATGTCTCCTACTCGCCCAAGTTCATCTACGACGCGATCAAACTGACGGCCGAAGCGCGCGTGAAGGGCGAGAAGCTGCCGCCGAACACGATCATTCCCTCGGTGCTGATCACGAAGGAGAACGCGAAGGACTTCTACTTCCCGGACTCGCCCTTCTAGTCGTGTTGCGCATGCTCCCTCTCCCTCTGGGAGAGGGCGGGGGGTGAGGGTATGTCACCCCCCGTGTTCCTCACCCCGAATCGCATCGCGGCGCGGCGCAGGCAGCAACGCAATCCAAGGCCAATACCCTCACCCTAGCCCTCTCCCAGAGGGAGAGGGGACATCCACGGATATCGACACATGCCAAGACCCGTTACGCTGTTCACCGGTCAATGGGCCGATCTGCCCCTCTCCGAGCTCGCACCGCTGGCCAGACGCATGGGCTACGACGGCCTGGAGCTGGCCTGCTGGGGCGACCATTTCAACGTCCAGGAGGCGCTCGCTTCCAAGACCTATGTCCGGGACAAGAGGGCACTGCTCGAGTCCCACGGCTTGAAATGTCTGGCCATTGGCAACCACCTGGTTGGCCAGGCCGTGTGCGACCTGATCGATGAGCGGCACAAGTCCATCGTGCCCGCGCACGTGTGGGGCGATGGTGACCCCGAGGGCGTGCGCCAGCGGGCCGCCCAGGAGATGCGGGACACGGCACGCGCCGCCGCCGCCTTCGGCGTGAAGACCGTCACCGGATTCACCGGCTCCTCGGTGTGGCATGCAACCTATGCCTTTCCGCCCACGTCGCAGGCGTTCTGGGACAAGGGTTTCGCCGACTTCGGCCGCCGCTGGACACCGATCCTCGACGAGTTCGAGACACAGGGCATCAACTTCGCGCTCGAGGTGCACCCGACGGAGATCGCCTTCGACACCGCCTCCGCCCAGCGCGCCATCGCGGCCGTGAATGGCCACCGCCGCTTCGGCTTCAACTTCGACCCCAGCCACCTCGGGTACCAGGGGGTGGACTACGTGAAGTTCATCCGCACGTTCGCGGGCCGCATCTACAACGTCCACATGAAGGACGTGTGGTGGGGCCGTGGCGATGGAACCGTCGGCGTGTTCGGGGGCCATACCAGCTTCGGAGATCCGCGCCGATTCTGGGACTTCCGCAGCCTCGGCCGGGGCATGATCGACTTCGAGTCCATCATCGTCGCGCTCAACGACATCGGCTATGCGGGCCCGTTGAGCGTGGAGTGGGAAGACAGCCGGATGGACCGCGTGCACGGGGCGACCGAGAGCGCGGCCTTCTGCAAGCGGCTCGACTTCCCCGCCGCGGCGGGGGCGTTCGACGCCGTGTTCGACAAGGACAAGCAAGCGCGGGCTGGCGGATGAGCACCTCGCACAACCGCAAGCTGCGCTACGCGATGGTCGGCGGTGGACGCGACGCGTTCATCGGCTCCGTGCACCGCCGGGCCATGGCGCTGGACGGGCAGATGGAGCTGGTCGCCGGAGCGCTCTCGTCCCACCCGGACAAGGCGCGCGCGTCCGGCCGTGACCTGGGCCTGGCCGACGCGCGCAATCACGGCCGCTGGGAGGACCTGCTGGCCGACGAGCTGAAGCGCCCCGCGGACGAGCGCATCGACTTCGTCTCCATCGTCACGCCCAACCACGTGCACTACCCGGTGGCGAAGGCGTTCGCCGAGGCCGGCATCCACGTGGTGTGTGACAAGCCGCTCGTGCACACCAGCGAGCAGGCCGACAACCTGGTGCGCACGGTGGAGCGGACCGGCATCGTCTTCGGCGTCACCTACAACTACACCGGCTATCCGATGGTGCGCGAGGCGCGCGAGCTGGTGAAGCGCGGCGCCATTGGCGAGCTGCGCAAGGTGACCGTCGAGTACAACCAGGGCTGGCTCGCCACGTACCTCGAGGGCCAGGACAACAAGCAGGCGAGCTGGCGCACGGACCCGGCGAGGAGCGGCCTGGCGGGCGCCATGGGGGACATCGGTTCGCATGCCGAGAACCTGGCCGCCACCGTCACCGGCCTCGAGATCGAAGCCATCTGCGCGGATCTCGGGGCGCTCGTTCCCGGGCGCCGGCTCGACGACGATGGCAACCTGCTCCTGCGCTGGCGCGGCGGCGTGCGGGGCGTGCTGATCGCCTCGCAGATCGCCGCTGGCTACGAGAACGACCTGCGCCTGCGCGTGTTCGGCTCCACGGGCTCGCTCGAATGGCGGCAGGAGGAGCCAAACCAGCTCGTGCATGCACCGCTCGACGGGCCGAGGCGCATCCTCACGCGCGGCTCACCGTGGCTGAGCGAGTCCTCGCGCCGAGCCTGCCGCGTGCCCTCCGGTCATCCGGAGGCGTTCATCGAGGCGTTCGCCAACGTGTACCTCGGCGTCGCGGCGGACATCCGCGCCCGGCTGGCCGGGGTGGAAGCGGATCCGATCGCCGCCGACTATCCGCGAGTCACCGAGGGCGCGCGGGGTGTGCGCTTCATCGAGAAGACGGTGGAATCCGCCGCCAGCGAGCGCAAGTGGACGCCGATGACGTGACCGTGACGGGCATCACGGTGGGGCGCCTGGACCTCTCCCGGGTTCAGGCTGCCTACATCCAGTGACGAGGGAGCTGATGGCACTCGCATGCATCCAGACTCCGGTGGCGCGCCCGCCTCCCGGCAATCTGGATTTCCTACTCGGAATCCTTCTTCCATTCTTCCGCCATCAACTCTTCCGGCAGTGGCCTGTCAATCAATGTCATCCGCCCTGGCAGCTGGACAACCAGAAAGCCCCTGCCAGCGATCTTGACATGTTCGGCGTGTTGGGCCTTTCCGCTGGCAAGCCATTCTTCTGCCTCCTCGCGCGTAGCAAACTCATGAGCGACTTCAATCTTGAATGAGGTCTCAGTACATCCTTTGTAGTATCTGGCGAAATCAGCCTCCTTCTCATTGTCGCGAATATAGAGCAACGCAATCTGCGCGAGCTTGGCGACATCCCTCTCCTTCGTTCCCTCCGCGTAATTCTCGATGAGAGAATTCAGAACGCCCAGCATGTCTTTCAAATCGAAATCTGGATCGTATGTCATGTTGTCACCAGGGGTGCTCACGGCTTAGAGGGGTGCCAGAACCAGCGCGCCACCCAGTATGGCAATGACGTAAGGAGCGGCAAGCACGCCCCCCACGATGACGACGGTTCCAATCGCAACCTCGGTCTTGTGCTCCCTGATCCAGTCGAGTGCTGCGTCCAAGGTTGGGAAATGAAGCTCCTTCTTCTGTGACTCCTGCCGTTCCAACTCCTCCTGCTCCTTGACACACTGCATGAACACTTTGAGACATTTTTCGTCGCAGTGCCTGTAATGATCTCCAGAGTGCTTCTTGATGCCTGAATATTCGGGCTTCCGCCTCCAGCATTTACTGAAGCACTGTTTTTGAATTTCGTTGCAGTAAGCGTCGACGCCAGCGCCGCCAGTTCCACTCTCGACCGTGGAGCCAACTCCGCTCGCGTCCTCGGAAATGATGTAGATTTTTCGCTCTGGCTGCCGAGTGTGGACACATCCGAAGCCTACCGTCAGCAACAAAGCCATCAGTCTCGCCAGCCCCATTGAGTGCATTTCCCTGTCCTCTCATGCCGCGCGACCTTGCTCGACTGATGTCTTGCTTGAAATCGAAAGAACCGGAGCCGTCCCGAAAGCATAGATTGTAAACGATGCCGAGGGCACCGCCAACCGGTCCACCACCCTCCGCACCGCCAGCAATCGCGCCAAAGAGAGGGTATTCTCCCGCTCCATGCGGATCCTGCTCCTCCTCCTGCTCGCCCTGTGCACCCTCCCCTTCCGCGCCCACGCCGCGGGGGCCTTCGTCTCCAGCAACCGGCTGGAGGCCGTGGCGGAGCCCGGCTCCACGAAGGTCGTCTTCACCGTCGAGCCGGACACGGCCTACCCGGTCATCAAGAAGGGAGGCCCCGAGCGCGCCTGGTGCAAGCTCAAGGGAGCCACGGGCGAGGGCTGGGTGAAGTGCGACGGCACGGCGGACCTGCCGGAGAAGCCGCGCCTGAGCGGTGAGTTCCTGGCCGCCCACGACCGGAAGCAGGAGGCCGCTCCCCTGCCCTCCGACGCCCCCGCGGCCACGGGCTGCGCCACCACCTGCAAGAACCCTCCCCTCTTCCGCCAGGCTCCGGCGCTCAAGCCTGTGGAGCGCGAGGTGCTCGACATGTGCCCGGCACGGCCGGACGCCTCGGTGAGCCGTGGCGACGTGCAGCGCTTCATGTCCGCGCACTATGACGATCCGCGCATCCAGCGGGCCCTGTCGGTGGCGGGACGCCCCGGCTCGCGGCAGGCCAACATCGAGTGGCTCACCGGCCTCTGGGTGAGCACCGGACCGCGCAACGCCTTCACCCACGTGTTCTGCGGTGACGAGTGGACCACCAAGACCGTTGGCGGGCTCCACTTCCTCCCCCGCTACGCGCAGCTCGAGTCCGAGGGGAAGATCTGCTTCGACGGCCCCGGCCGCGGAGGCAAGGCGATCCAGGGCTCTCAGTACCTCATCCGCTTCCGCGGCGTGGCTCCCTGGTCCTGCGCCGAGAAGAAGCTCGGCGGCTTCACGATGGAGTCGGACCCGGTGGCCATGGTGGCCGTGGGCACCCGCGCCTTCGCGCGCTGCTGTGCGCGTGGAGGCGGAATGAAGGAGGGCGGCGTGTACTCGGCGCCGGACCTCGGCGGCACTTCGTGGCGCGTCTGGTGCGGGACGCGCAATGGCACCTACGGCATCGCCTCGCTGTACCCCACCGACGAGAAGCCCACCTGCCGCGAGTGACGAGGCAACCGCCGGTCAGTACCAGTCACCCACGCGCACCTCGACGCCCACATCCGTGCCGACGAGCCGGGTGAACTCGTTCACGTCGCTGCCGCGCGAGTGATAGGGATAGACGACCTTCGGCCTGAACTCGCGCACCGCGTCCGCGGCCTGCTCCACCGTCATGGTGAAGGGCAGGTTCATGGGGACGAAGGCGATGTCGATGTCCCTCAGCGCCCGCATCTCGGGGATGTCTTCCGTGTCGCCAGCGATGTAGACGCGCTTGTCTCCAAAGGTCACGACGTAGCCATTGCCCCGGCCCTTCGGGTGGTATTGGAGACGCTCGGCCGTGAGGTTGTACATGGGGATGGCCTCGATGGAGATGTCCGCCACGTTCAGCGTCCCTCCATTGGCGAGGACTCGCGTGGCCCCATGGAGGGCCTCGGGCAGGGTGTCACGGACGGCCTGGGGGGCGACGATCACCGTCTCCGGCCGGACGATGGCCGTCAGGGTGTCGGCGTTCAGGTGGTCGCCGTGGATGTCCGTCACGAGGATCACGTCGGGGGCGGGAAGGCCCTGGAAGGGTGCGGTGCCACCAACCGGGTCGACGTAGATCGTCTTGCCTGCCCAGTTCATGAGGAAGGTGGCGTGATTGACCGGATGAACGATCAAATCACCCCGGGACGTCGGGAAGGTATCTCCCGACATGGCCGGCTCGGGAGGAGGCGTCTCCTCGGGGGATTTGCACGAGGACAACGCCAACGCGAGCACCGCCACCACGGACGCGAGCAACCGGGCCTTGAGCATCATTCTCTCCGAAGCAGGGGGAACTACCGGGCTCAGCCTAGCTGGCGTGGGGACCAGCGAGGGGAAATCCAGGGCCCCTCAGCATGCGAAGCGTGAGCGGGTTAAACATCTGCTCACATGTCCAGCCGAACCCGACTTCGGGGCCGCTTCCAGCTGCTCGCGACATTCCTCGTCACCCTCGTCCAGCTCCCCACGGTGCTCTGGCTCTGCTGGTTCACGCGCACGCCCCTCCCCCTGGCCCTCGCCGTGCCGGTCTCGTGGCCGTACCTGCGCCAGCTGCAGACCCCCTGGCACACCACGGCTCCCTCATTGTCGACCTACCTGGCACTGGGCTGGTGGGCCGCCTGCGCGGTGTTCGACGTGCTCATGCTCCCCGCCGCCCTGGCCGTCCAGGCGGGCATGCCCAGGGGCGTGACCTGGGGCCTCGCGGGAGCCATCGCGCTCACCATGGGTGTTGATTCGGTCCTCGGCCGGCCGAGGCTCCGCAAGCACGTGGTCCGCGTGGAGGGGCTCGCCCCGGAGCTGGATGGCTACCGCATCGGCCAGATCTCCGATGTCCATTGTGGCCCGAATGCGCCCGAGAGCCGGGTCTCCTCCTGGGTCGCACGCCTCAACGCACTCGAGCTCGACCTGGTGACCGTCACCGGCGATCTCATCACCCACGGCTCCTCGCACGTCGAGGCGGTGGCGCGGGCGCTCGGTGGCCTGCGGGCGAAGGATGGTGCGTTCGCCTGTATGGGCAATCACGACTACTTCACCGATGGAGAGCACCTCGTCCGGGAGCTGGAGCGGCGGGGCGTGACCGTCCTGCGCAACCGGGGAGTCGTCGTCCAGCGGGGAGGGGCGCGCCTGTACGTCGCGGGTGTGGATGACACCTGGACCTCGCGCGACGACGTGGCACGGGCGCTCGCGAAGCGGCCCGAGGGCGTCCCCACCGTGCTGCTCGCCCACGACCCCGAGCTGTTTCCCCAGGCCCAGGCCCGCTCCGTCGAGCTGACCCTCTCGGGCCACACGCACGGCGGACAGCTCGGAGTCCCGGGCGTCCGCCGCCTGTCCCTGGCCCGGTTCGTCTCCCGCTGGACCGCGGGGCTGTACCGGCAGGGCCGCTCGTGGCTCTACGTGAACCGCGGCGCTGGCACCACCGGACCGCCCGCGCGGCTGGGCGCTCCGGCGGAGCTCACGGTCCTCACTCTGCGGCGGGCGTAGACCCGCTCTGGGGGAAGGAGCGGCAGGCCGCGTCGTAGTCCTTCCACCAGCCCTCCAGGGCCTTCATATCGGTGGGCCGGGGCTCGTCTCCCGCGCCCGCCATGTCCAGGTAGGCGTGCAGCAGCGGGCGGAAGTGCGGGTGCGCGCACTTCTCGATGATGTCCACCGCGCGCCGCTTGGGCGAGCGGATGTCCATGTTGAGCGCGTAGCCGTGCTCGGTGACGACGCACTTGATGTCGTGCTCCGTGTGGTCGATGTGCCGCACGTACGGCATCACGCAGCTCACCGTGCGCCCGTCCTTCAGCCGCCGGGTGGACGGCGTGTGCACGATGCTGAGGTAGGCGTTGCGGAAGAAGTCTCCCGAGCCACCCAGCCCGTTGACGATGCGCGAGCCGTCGATGTGCGTGGAGTTGACGTGGCCATAGATGTCCACCTCGATGGGGGTGTTCATCGCGATGACGAACAGGCGCGAGATGATCTCCGGGCTGTTGGACAGCCACATGGGCCGCAGCACCAGCTTGTCCCGGCAACGCTCGAACAGCTCCATGAAGCGCCGGCGCCCCTCGGCCGAGAAGGAGACCGCGGTAGCCGAGGCGTTCTCGAACTTCGCGTCATCCTCCACGTAGCGCAGCATTCCGTCCTGGAAGACCTCGGTCCAGAAGCGGATCTTCTGGAACGGGGACGCGTAGAGTTCGCCGATGATGGCGTTGGCCACGTTGCCCACGCCGGACTGGATGGGGGGAAGACGCTTGCCCCAGTCGAACTGCTTGCGGCACTGCATGAGGAAGTCGATGACGTTCTGCGCGATGCGGCGGTCCGTCTCGCTCGCGGCCTTGAAGGGCACCGGGTGGTCGGGCGTGCGGGACTCGACGACGGCCACCACCTTGCTGCGATCGAACTCGACGTAGGGCGTGCCGATGCGGTCACGCACGTTCACCAGCGGCAGTGGCCAGCCCACCTTGGGGTGCACGGCGGGCAGGACGATGTCGTGGAAGCCCGTGTAGTCCGGCGTCGCGGTGTTCACCTCGAGGATGACCTTGCGCGCCCGGGCGAGCGCCTCGGCGGAGACGCCAACCGAGGAGGACAGGACGACGCTGCCGTCCTCGCGGATGCGAGACACCTCGACGACGGCGACGTCGATCTCCCCATAGAACCCGTACATCAGGTTGCGCGCGAAGGCGGAGAGGTGGACGTCGGTGAAGTCCATCTCGCCCGAGTGGATGAGCTTGCGCGAGATGGCCGAGGACATGTACGGCCCGCGCTTGCGGATGAAGGGCGCCATGGGCCCCTCCACGTCATCCGAGAGCGAAGCGCCACTCAGCAGGGTGATGCGGGACTGGGGCGCCGTCGCGGCGAAGTGCCGGGCGAGCGCCGGGAAGAAGGTCTTCGGCTCGCCCGACTTGGTGAAGCCGCTGATGGCGACGGTGCAGCCATCGGTGACGTGCTTCACCGCCTCCTCGACGGGGACGACCTTGGCCAACAGCTCGGCGTTCTCGATTCGCTCTTGCAATGTGCTCATTGAAGTCCTGTGCTCGGTCACTCGCGGCCCACCGAAAGTACGGCGCCCTTCGAATATGCCGTGAACTCGGGTGCGTACAGGGATTGAACAGTCGCTGGCCCCACACGGAACGTGCCCGCCATGTTCGCCCTCAGCCGGTAACGGAACGTGTACTCGCCCGCTGGCAGCCACTCAAAGAAGAAGTTCGTCCCCGAGTCCCTCGGCTCCTCGTACCAGACAATCCCAAGGTCATACCGGTGCCGGGATCCGGTAGTCCCCGGCTCGAACCCCGCCGCTCGCGGGTCTCTCAGGTGCACGTACTCCGCCGCGTGCTTCGTCCGCAGTGACAGGTGAACCTCCACCTCGTCTCCCGGCCCCACGCTCGTCCCCTCCTCCAGCGGGCGCAGCACCGCCTCCGTCCCCACCCGCTCGCGGAGGAAATAACGGCGCGAGACGGCGAAGAAGTCACCCCGCTCCTCCTCCGGCAGCCGCTCCGTCGAGAAGTGCCAGGTGGCCGAGGCGAACGCGAGCCCCTTCCCCGTCTTCTCCACCCCCACCGAGCTGCTCGTCTCCGGCTTCACCTCCGGCCCCGGCACCACCACCCGGTTCCCCTTCCCCGTGTACTCGGCCGGCTTGAAGGCGAACGCCGTCGTCTGACCGCCCACCGTCACCTTCACGTCCTCGCGCACGCCCAGGGCGCCCTCGCGCTCCAGGTACTTCACCAGCGCGTACACCGCCTCCGCCGTGGCCCGCGTGGACTTCCAGTGCCCCAGCTTCCGGTCCAACAGCAGCCACTGCGCCAGCCCGTGCCGCCGCGCGTCCTCCGGGCTCAGCTCCAGCAGCGTGCGCAGCGCGAAGGCATGCGTCTCCGTGGTGTCGTTGTACCAGAGCCAGCTCCGCTCCTCCGGCGCCCAGTACGTGCCCAGCTCCTCGCTCGTCTTCGCCGAGTCCATCACGCTCGCGAAGACGCGCCGCGCGTCCTCCACCCGCCCCGCCCGCTTCAGCGTCAGCGCCAGGTAGCCCTTCAGGTACGGCGAGTGCTCCTTCCAGTGCGCGAAGCCGTAGTCGAGGATCCTCGCGCGCTCCTCCGGGGTGAGCGCGTTGCCCGTGTAGCTCGCGTCCGGGAAGCTCGAGGCCACGTAGCCGAGCAGGGTGAGGAACTCCCAGCAGCAGCCCTCCTTGCGCAGCTTCTCCGCGTACTCCGCGCGGTAATGGCTCGCGAGGTACTGCCAGGCCCGCGTCGTCATGTTCCGGTCCACGTCCACCCCGTGATCCGCCGCGCGCGCGAGCCCGTGGAGGATGTAGAGCGTCATGTACGGCGACGGCGGCCCGCCCGGCCACCAGGGGAAGCCGCCCCCCGAGGTCTGCGCCTCGCGCAGCTTCACCAGTGCCGCCTCGCGCTCGGCCTTCGCCACTTCTGGATCCAACACCTTCGCCAGCCGGAGGCCCTCGTCCTTCCCGCCCCGTGACTCCTGAAGCCAGGGCGACTCCTCCAGCGCCATCTTCCGGTTGGGATCCATCGCATCCCACGTGTCGAAGCGCGTGGTGCGCGTGCTCAGCGACTTCGCCAGCTTCGCCACCTCCGGGTAGCGGCCATACAGGCTCGACACGATGCCCGTGGACACGAAGCGGTTGAGCACCTGCTCCGTGCACTCGTACGGGTACTCCATCAGGTACGGCATCGCCCCCAACACCGCGTGGAAGAGCTGCGCGTCCACCGAGACGACGAGCTGCTCGTGGAGCAGGCTCGGGTCGTCCCGGCGCCGCATGTCCGCGAACTCCATCGTCTTGCGCTCGCCACCCCGCAGCGCCACGAAGCGCGATTGCGACAGGCGCATGCGTCCGGGGAGCACCGGCAGCGGGCGCAGCTCGCCGTCACTGAAGTCCCCAGCCCGCGCGGTGACACGGAAGGCCACCGGCCCCAGCCCCGCCGGCACCGTCAGCGGGAAGCGCGCCGTCGTCCCCTTCCCCGCCTCCACCCGGAAGGGCTGGCGCGCCGTCTCCACGCCGAAGCGGGACAGCAGGCTCGCGTTCGTCTCCGGGTCGATGATGTCCAGCGCGAGCGAGCCCTCCAGCGCGCGCTCCCCCGCGTCGTTCACCACCACCTCCAGCACGGCCCTGTCTCCCTCGCGCAGGAAGCGCGGCACGTACGGGCGCACCATCAGCTCCTTCACGCTCCGGGTCTGACGTTGCAGCGAGCCGCCCTTCAGGTCCTTCGTCAGCGCGTGCACCCAGACGCTCCACGCCGTCACCGAGTCCGGCACGGTGAACTCCAGCACGGCCGAGCCGTCCGCCCCCGTGAGGAGCCGCGGCACCCAGAAGGCCGTCTCCGCGAAGTTGCCGCGCACCGCTTCCGGGGGGACGGCGGGCGCGGAGGCCGTCGCGGCCTGCTCGTGAGGAACTCCGCCTCCAGACACCGCTACCGCTGCCTCCTGCACGACCGCATCCGCCCTGGCGCTTCGCCTGGAAACCCTCGGCGCCCTGGCAACGGACCCCGAGTCCTCCATGGTGGCACGCCCACTCATCAGGTGCAGGGGTCTCAGCGTCAGCGGCAGCGGGATGGCGCGCCGCCCCGGTCCACCCACGCCATATCCGCCCTCCATGACGAGCGAGTCACCCCTGGGGTGGCTCCATTCCGGCACGCGCCCGAAATCCTCGCCGAAGAGCCACCGCCCGGGGGCCAGGCCCTGACTGACGTTCAGGTCCACCCACTGCGCACGCTGCGCGTAGTAGTTCTTCACGTCCGGAGGCGAGTGCGGCGCGAAGAGCTCCAACGACTGGTCATACATGTACGCGAGCAGCTCGGCGGCCCCCGCTTCCACCTTCGCCCCCTGGGGTCCCTTCACCGACACCCGCCACGTCTCCTTCGCGCCGGGGCGCAGGCGATCGCGGAAGGTGGCGAACTCCAATTTCAGCTCCTTGTCGTCGAAGGGCACGAACACCGGCTGCACGAACCGCAGCACCTGGTAGTCCCGCACCGCCACCAGCGCGAGCGTGAAGCCTCCTCGCATGGACTCGGTGACGGGCAGCTCCACCACCGCCGGGTCCTTCCCCGCTGTGAGCACACTCCGCCGCACCAGCTGCTCTCCCTGGTAGAGCTCCAGGTACAGCGGCTGGCCCTCGAAGCCGGAGAGCGCCAGCACGCGCGCCGTCTCTCCCACCCGCACCGTGGTGCGCTCGACCCGGAGCAGCGCCGGCAGCGCGATCGGGGCACTTCCGCCCACCACCAGCACCTCGCGCGAGGTGGTGAAGCGCTCGCCAAAGGCATCCTCCGTCTCGTAGTGCACGCGGTAGGCACCAGCGGGCACCGCGGGCAGCTTCACCCGCGCGAGCCCCTGCGCGTCGTGCGCCACCGAGCCCCGCGCCATCTCCTCGCCCTCGGCCCAGCTCCGCAAGGACTCCTCCACCGGAGCATCCTCCGCCCCCCACCGGGGCCGCAGTGCGTCTCCCGGTGTGGTGGCCCGGACGTCCGCCTCCACGGACAACCCGGGCGGAGTCACGAGGGGCTGCTCGACGGGCAGCACCGGCCGCGAGGGCTGCTTCAGCGCCACCAGCCGCCACCGCCCCGCCCCGGGCAGCGGCGCTCCATCGAGGTTGGAGCGCATCAACCGCACCTCGGAGGCCACGCCCTCGCGGAAGAACTCCTCGTCCGCGTCCACGCGGCCTTCCACCGCCACCAGGCCGAGCCGGAAGGCACGGTTCGCCGAGCGTGTCTCCCCGCCCTCGTCCGTCACGTCCGCCTCCACGCGGTAGCGCCAGGAGAAGTCGCGCGAGGCGGCGGTCCGCTCATCCGCTTCCGGGGTGAAGGTGAGCTGGAAACCCCCGTCCTCCCCCAGCGCCGAGGTGCCACTGGCCACGACGCGGGACGAGAACGGCCGGGCCCCCCCCATCGTCCGCCACCACACGGGGAGGAGGGGCTCGCGCCGGACGCTCCAGCGCACGGTGCCCCGTGTCACCGGGAGCCCGAAGTAGTAGCGCGCCTCGCCGCGGAAGGTGGCCGGACGGTTGAGGCGCAGCGCCGCGTCCGGGTCCTTCAGCGTCACCTCGAAGGTGGGCCGCTTGTACTCCTCCACACGCACCGCCGCGTTGCCCAGGTTGTCCTCGCCCACGCTGGCATCCACGCGCCACATGCCGAGCAGCCGCCCGGTGGGCAGGGTGAACTCGCCCGCCGCCGAGCCGAAGTCATTGGTCTTCACCTCGCGCTTCTCGACGGCCTGGCCATTCGCGTCCACCAGCGACACCGTCAACCGCTGCCTCGGCAGCGTCTGGTAGCGCGCTTGCTCCCCGCTCCCCCTGAAGGCCACCACCTTCCACGACACCTTCTGCAGCGGGCGGTACACGGAGCGATCCGTGAAGACGAGCGCATCCATCCGCTCCCTCTCCCGCGGGCGCCTGTACCCGTAGAAAGGCTCCAGGGCGAGCAGCACCTGCCGGCCCCGTCCCAGCACGACGAAGGAGCTCTTCTGCTCCGGCAGCCCGGTGAGGACGGCCTCGCCCCGGGCGTCCGTCTTCAGCGTCCGCACCACCCGGTTGCCATCACCCGCCTGCACGAGGCGCACCTCCACGCCCGGCGCGGGCTGGCCGCTCTCACCCTCCATCACCCGCACCTCCACCCGGCCCTGACGATCCTTGTGGGTGATGTAGACCCAGGGAGTCACCGTCATCAGGGTCGCGACCACCTGGTTGCCCTTCTCCTGGAAGTCCTCGCGCGCCGAGGCGACGATGAGGTAGCTGCCCGGCTCCGTCAGCGGCGGCACCACGAAGGTGCGGTGCGACCGGAAGTCCGGCGTCTCCGGCAACGACTCGCTCCAGGACGCCACGGGCCGCTCGCGCGCGATGAGGCGGCGCAGGGAGTCCTCCCCTTCATCCAGGAGCCCCTCGAACAAGTTGCCCCCGGTGAGCCGCGACTCCAGATCGTGCACATAGGCCCGGAAGTGCAACCGGGGCAGGTTGCGGTGCGTCACCTCGATGGAGCGCCTGCGGGCACCATCCGCGCGCATGCTGGCCACGGAGAACTCCGGCGCCTCGAGCTTCGCCACCAGCCGGGCACACCGCTGGCCCCCGATGCTCTTCGGATAGGCCGCCACGCACGCCTTCGCCAGCGTGTGCGCGCGCACCGGCCGATCCGCGGACTCCTCGCTCTCCACCAGCCATCCCTGCCCCATGGCCCACCACGGCACGTTCCGGTAGCCCTCCAGGTGCTCGGCCACGTGAGCGCGGACACGGGCCTTGTCCGCTTCCTCCGCGAAGGAGTCGTGGAGGAGCCGGCCACGTGCCAGGTGCGCCTCCAGCGCCGCCTCGCGCCGGCCCGCGGCGAGGTGCCACGCCTCCAGGTCCGCCAGCACGGCGGCCACCTTCCGCAGCGGGTGCTCCGCCGGCCCCACCAGGTCCACCCGGGGCGAGCCCCGCAGCAGCTCGTCCACGTCCAGGCGGTGCAGCTCCTCGGTCTGCCCCGGACGCCACTGGTTCTCGTCCGCCAACATCTCCACCCAGAGGTACGTCACCGCGTCACGCAGCGTGTCCCGGATTCCCGGCGGGTAGGTGTTCGGCTGGAGGACGCCCGCGAGCGCCCCCACCTTCTCCGCGCCCAGCCGCTCCCGCTCCGCCCACGCCTCCGAGAGCGCGCGCCGGGCCTCGGTGAAGATCTGCTCGGCCGTCCACCGCTTCAGATCCACCGGCCCGCCGGACACCACCTGCTCGCGCTGGCGCACCTCCCAGCCGTACTGCTCGGCGTAGGTGATGAGCGCGCTCGCGTAATAGAGCTCGAGCGTGGTGCGGGGCAGCAGCCCCTGGGGCCAGGGCTGCTCCCGGAGGAAGCGCACCGCCGTCTCGTACCCGTGGAGCCCGGTGCGCAGCTGCACCACGCGCACGAGCGCCCGCACCCACTCGTCCTCGTCACTCCGCGAGCGGGCCTGCGCCAGGCGGGCCTCGGCGCCCTGGAGGGCGGCCTCGAATTTCTGCTGCTCCACCAGCGCGTCGATGGCTTTCCACGAGGGCACGGACGGAGGCTGGGCCCGGGCAGCTGGAACGGAGAGGACGAGGATGGCGGCCGCCAGGAGGGCGGCGAGCATCCGGGGGCTCGGAAGTAGCGACATGTGGGCACTCTAGGCACAGCCCGTCCGCCTGGGATCCGGGAAGTGGCTCCCGGTCACGCTTGTGGAGCACCCCACCCGGGCGGGGCATACTGAGAGCCATGTGTGGCCGCGTCACCATCCAGACCCCCGCCCTGGCGATCGCCCGTGAGTTCGCCCTCACCGGCATCCGCACCGCCCTCGAGCGCCCCCGCTACAACCTCGCCCCCACCCAGCTGATGCCCGTGGTCATCAACGACGGGGAGCGGATGCTGGACGCCTACCGCTGGGGCCTCATCCCCTCCTGGGCGAAGGAAGCCTCCATCGGCAACAAGCTCATCAACGCCCGCGGCGAGACGGTGGCGGAGAAGCCCAGCTTCCGCTCCGCGCTCAAGCGCCGGCGCTGCCTGGTGCTGGTGGACGGCTGGTTCGAGTGGAAGCAGAGCACGAAGCCCAAGACGCCCTACCTCTTCCGCCGCAAGGATGGCCTGCCCATGACCTTCGCCGGACTCTGGGAGGAGTGGACCGCTCCGGACACCGGAGAGGTGCTGCGCACCTGCACCCTCATCACCACCGGGCCCAACGCGCTGATGGCCCCCATCCACGACCGGATGCCCGTCATCCTGCCGCCCGCGGCCCGGGACGTGTGGCTGCGCCCGGAGCCGCAGGAGGCCTCGGTGCTGCAACCGCTGCTGGTGCCCAACGAGGACGAGCCCCTGGAGGCCTGGGAGGTGGGGCGCGTGGTGAACTCGCCGACGAACGACGTGGCGGCCTGCGTGGAGCGCGTGGCGAGCCAGGCCTCGCTCCTGACCTGACGCTCAGGCCAACGCCCGCCCCTGCAGGACGCCGTTGGCCACCAGCAGCTCCACCAGTTCGGGGGACGCGAGCACCCAGTTGTCGCGCACGGGCACCCAGCGCACCCGCGCCCCGGTGCTCCCGAGCTCCCGGTTGATGTGCTCCACGAGCGGCCCGAAGAGCCGGACCGGCTCGTCCCAGTCCGGCTCGCCGCCGACGATGACGAGCGACCCGGGCTCCACCCGGAATCGGGCCTGTCCGGGGATGGGCAGCACCGAGAAGCCGGGCAGGTGCTCCTGCGTGGCCTGCTCCACCCGGTCCAGCAGCCGCTCGTCCTCGAAGGGGTGCGCCGCCTCCCAGTCGAAGAAGAGCCGGAGCTTCGGCTTCAGCGCCTTCAGCAGCGGGCTGCCCGCGCCCTCGCGCCACTGGTGGTCCGCGAGCGGCTCGGGCGCCAGGTCCACCGGCAACCCCCGTGCCTCGAGCTGCCGCAACAGCTCCTCCATCCGCCGCACCAGCTCCTCCGGCGGCGCGGCCCGGGAGAGCCACTGGATGTGGGAGACCGTCTGCCCGCGCCGGAGACCGGACACCCGATCTCCCACCTGGAGGCGCAAGGGGCTCAGCTCCCCTCCGGGCAGCTCGGGAAAGAGCCCACAGTGGAAGAGACCCGCGCCACTCTCCGCGCGCAGACGGGCGAAGCCGTGGGCCTCGTTGATCTCATCGATGATGAAGGTGTCCATGGGCCGCATGAGACCGCCCAATCTAGGACGCCGCCGGACCCGTCGTCACCGAGGGGGGCGCCGGAGCCCTGCGGCGCAGGCCCACGATGTACACCTCCATGCTGGCGCCGCGAGTGGCCTCGGGGCGAACCAGTTTGACCTCCTCGAAGGCGGCACGCACCTCGCCGCGGAACTCCTCGAATTCGCCGCCCATGAAGAGCTTGGCGACGAAGGCCGAGCCCGGACGGCCGCGGGTCACCGACACCTCGAGCGCCTTGCGGGCCAGCCGCAGACTGCGCGCCTCGTCCGTGGTGCGGATGCCGCTCGTCTTGGGGGCCATGTCGGAGATGACGGCGTCGAAGGGCCCGTCGTACAGCTCGCGCAGCTTCGCGTCGAAGTCGTCGGCGAGCACGTCCAGCACCGCCGTCTTCACGTACGGCTGGGAGAAGGGCCGGATGGGGACGATGTCCACCCCGATGACCCGGCCCTGGGGGCCCACCACGTCGGCGAGGATCTGCAAGAAGCCCCCGGGCGCCGCACCCAGGTCGAGCACCGAGGCGCCCTTCTTCAAGAAGGGGAAGCGCTTGAGGATTTCATCCACCTTGAAGGCGGAACGGGCCCTCAGCCCTTCTTGCTTGGCTTTCTTGAAATAGTGGTCTTTCGGACGGTAGGGCTTGCCCATGGCGGTAGGGCTCCCTACCATCGGCTACTGTCTTCGGGAAGCCGGAGCAGTCCCGGGTGTCCGGCATCCGTGGAAATGGCGGTCCGGAGGGGTCATGCGACTGTTCAGCGTGACAACAGCGGTGTTCGTCTCCCTGTTGTCGGCGGCGTGCGCGGTGGGGTGCTGGTACCGCGCGGAGCTGCTGCGCTCGGAGGCGGACTGGCTGCTGGAGCGGAGCAAGGCCCAGGCGAGCGAGTACGCGCGGAGCCTCGACGACACGCAGGCAGCCCAGCAGCTGGAGACGTTCGCGAAGCGCCGGGCGGTGCTGGAGCGGGCGCACGTGTGGCAGCGTGGCCAGGAGCTGGGCGTCATGGTGGCGGTGCTCGCGGCGGCGTGCGCCTGGATGCTGAGGATGCTGCGCCGGCTGAACGGAGAGCTGGACGAGGCCGCGGGCGAGCTGGAGTCCGCTCCAGCGGCCGAGCCGGTCCCTGTGCGGGCGGCCATCCGTCCCTCCCGTTCGTAGGGGACTCGCGGCGAGGCGGCCGCGCTGGCATAGACTGGTCCACCCCCCGAGTGGAGGTGGAGCATGCCTGGCTGCGCGCACTGCGGACGCGAACTCGACATCGTGGGTAATCAGGTGGGGCGGCGCGACACGTGCCCCCACTGCGGCGAGGAAGTGCACTCGTGCCGCAACTGCCGCCACTTCGACGAGAGGGTGGCGAAGCAGTGCAAGGAGCCCTTCGCCGAGGTCCCCTCGGACAAGGACGAAGCCAATTTCTGTGAGCTCTTCCAGATTGGCGAGGGCGGCCTGCACGCGAAGCAGGGCAAGGACGCATTCCTGTCCGCCGCGGAGGCGCTGTTCAAGAAGACGTAAGGGAGAAGGACCGCCGGGAACACTTCCCCGGAGGGGGACCCCGGTCGAATGTTCAGACCCTGGGGGTCATGATGGGGTTGTCGCAGGAGATCCACCGAGGACGCCGGTACAGCGTGTCCCGCCTCTGGAAGGGGGACGCTGAATCCCTGGTCCTCAAACGGGCCCGCCATGGCCCCCTCGCCCCCAGCAGCACGGCGATGCTCCACCACGAGCTCGAGCTGCTTCGGGAGCTCGAGAGGTTGGGGACGCCGGGCGTGGTGAGGGCCCTCTCCCTCGAGGACACAGCCGGAATGCCAGCGCTCGTCCTCGAGGACGCTGGCCCTCGAGACCTCCGGGACTGGTCGAAACACCATCCGTTCGAGCCCGACACCTTCCTGGAGCTGGCCATCCAGCTGACGGAGATCCTCGGACACATCCACCGGCACGACGTCATCCACCGGGACATCAACCCGACCAACATCATCGTGAGGCCGGGGTCCATCCACCTGACGGTGATCGACTTCGACCTCGCCATCCGGGCCGCTGGACCCACCCCTCCCGCGAACATCCTCGGCGAGCTCGAGCTGGCGCTGCCCTACATCGCGCCCGAGCAGACGGGGCGCATGGATCGCCTCGTCGATCACCGTGCCGACCTCTATTCATTGGGCGCGACCTTCTACGAGCTGCTCACGGGCCAGCCTCCGTTCCTGTCCTCCGACCCGATCGAGCTCGTCCACGCCCACCTCGCCCGGCCTCCCCTGCCGCCCGTTCACGCCAACCCCCGCATCCCGGAGATCCTCTCGGCGCTCGTGCTCAAGCTGCTCGCCAAGATGCCCGAGGAGCGCTACCAGAGCACTGACTCCCTCCTGGCCGATCTCCAGGAGGCGCGGAGGCGCAAGCGGACCTCCAGCGGACTCGAGACCTTCGAGCTCGGCCGGCTCGACTCCGCCCGGCAGCTCCCCATTCCGGAGCGGCTCTACGGGCGCGAGCGCGAGCTGACCCTGCTCGAGGACGCCCTGAAGCGCGTCCGGACGGGCCCGAGTGAGCGGGTGATGCTCACGGGCCCGGCGGGCATCGGCAAGTCGGCCCTCGTCCAGGAGTTGGGCCAACGCCTCGGGCGTGGAGGCTGGTTCCTCTCCGGCAAGTTCGACCAGCTCCAGGGCAACGTGCCCTACGCCCCGCTGGTGGCGGCCTTCCAGGGGTTGCTGGACGGGTTGTCCAGGGAACCGGCCGACGTCCAGGAGACGTGGCGGAGCCGGCTCTCGAAGGCCCTGGGAACCAACGGCCGCGTCATCCTCGGGCTCGTCCCCGGATTGGAGCAGTTCCTCGGTCCGCAGCCTCCCGTGCCCGACCTCAGGCCCACGGAGGCCGAGCGCGTCTTCCTCCTGACCTTCCAGGCATTCATCCAGGCACTCGCCACCCCGGAACGGCCCCTCCTGCTGTTCCTGGATGACCTCCAGTGGGCCGATCCCGCCTCGGTCAAGCTCTTGCAGCACCTCGCCTCGGATCCGGACTCGAACCACGTGTTGTGGTCGAGCTCCTGCCGGGCCGAGGAGGTCGGACCGGAGCACCCGGTCACCCGGGCCCTCGAGGCCATCCGGCAGAAGAAGCTCGACATCCACGTCATCGAGGTGCGCCCCCTGGACCTCGAGGCGATCACGGCACTCTGCGGCGACACCCTGCGCCGCGAGGCCGCGGACGTCCGGCCCCTGGCGGAGCTCGTGCTGCACAAGACGGCGGGCAACCCCCTCTTCGTCACCCGTTTCCTCAAGTACCTCCACCACGCCGGCCTGTTGAGCTTCGACGTCCAGCGCGGCACCTGGGACTGGACGCTCTCGCGGATCGCCCAGGTGGACGTGACCGAGAACGTGGTCGAGCTGATGCTCGCGACCATCCGCCGGCTTCCCGAGCGGACCCAGCGCCTGCTGAAGGTGGCGGCCTGTCTGGGGCACCAGGTGGACCTCCCCCTGCTCGCCGCGCTGGTGCACAGGCCCGTGGGCGACACGGCCGGCGCGCTCAGGAGCGCCATCCAGGAAGGGCTCCTCATCCCCCAGAACACCACCTACCGCTTCGCCCACGACCGCGTCCAGCAGGCCGCGTATTCGCTCCTGTCCGAGGACGAGAAGAAGCGCTTCCACCTCGAGGCGGGACGCCAGATGCGGGCCGCCCTCGAACGCGAGCAGGACGAGCGGCTCTTCGACATGGTGGATCAGCTCGACCTGGGCGCGGACCTGGTGACGAGTGAAACGGAACGGCTGGACCTGGTCCGGCTCAACTTCCAGGCGGGAGCCAAGGCCAAGGCCTCGGCGGCCTTCCGCTCCGCGCTCGGCTACCTCACCCGCGGCATCGAGCTCCTCCCCGGGGATGCGTGGCGGACGAGCTACGAGCAGACCTTCCGGCTCCACAAGGAGGCGGCGGAGTGTGCGTACCTCGCGAGCGCCCTGGAGTCCGCCGAGGGAATCATCTCCTCCGCACTGGTCCATGCCTCGTCGCGCTTCGAGAAGGCGGATCTCTACATCCTCCGGATCCTCGCCGGCATGATGAGACAGGCCTTCCCGGATGCGCTTCAGTGGGGACGAGAGGGATTGCGGTTGTTCGGCGTGGAGCTGCCAGAAAAGCAGGACGCCCCCCAGGCGCTCCAGGCCGAGTTCGCCAGGGTGAAGGAGAACACGAGGGGCCGCTCCATGGAGGAGATCCTCGAGGAACCCACGGCGGAGGACCCGGATCATCTGGCCTGCATGCGGCTCCTGACGGAGACGGGCCTGGCGACCATGTACATCGATCCCCAACTGTTCGCCTTCATCAACACCCGTGTCGTCAACCTGTCGTTGAAGCATGGCAATACACGCCATGCGCCCACGTCGTATGCCGTGTACGGAGGGATCCTGGCCTCACGGCTGGGTGACTACGCCACCGGCCATGCCTTCGGGTGCCTGGGCGTGGAGCTGTGCCGACGGTACACGGATCTCCGGCAGAGGAGCAGGGCGCTGGTCACGTTCGGGCTGGGTGTGAATCATTGGCGGGCGCCCCTACGCACCAGCATGCCCATCCTCCGTCAGGCCTTCACCTCCGCGCATGCGAGCGGCGATCTCCACCTGGCCAGCTACACGTTCCCCGCCACGGTGAACACCTTGTTCGCGATGGGCACCGGGCTCTCCCAGGTGCTCGCGGAGATCGAGACCGACCTGGCCTACGTCCGGAAGGCGGGCCTGCTCTGGCGCATTCAATCCCTCATCAGCCTCCGTCAGGCCATCCGCTGCCTGCAGGATCGGACTCGCGAGCACGCCCGCTTCGAGGATGACACGTTCGACGAGGAAGCGTTCCTCGCCAAGAACCGGGAGGTGCCCACCGTCCTGGGCATGTACTGGATCCAGCGCCTCCAGGTGTCCTACCTCCTGGGCGACATCGAGGACGCCCGGGAGATGTCGCGGCGGGGCCAGGGATTCCTCCTGTTCCTGCAAGGGTGGCACCTCCTCACTGAACACAACTTCTACACCTCGCTGAGCCTGACGGCCCGCTACGACAAGGCTTCGCCCGGGGAGAAGGCCCACCTCCTGGAGGAGCTCGCGGCCAACCAGCGCCAGCTCGCCATCTGGGCGGAGAACTGCCCGGAGAACTACCGCCACAAACACCTGCTCGTCAGCGCCGAGCTCGCCCGCATCGAGGGAAGACACCTCGAGGCCCTGCGGCTCTACGACCAGGCCATCGAGGGCGCCCATCGCGAGCAGTTCATCCACGAGGAGGCACTCGCCAACGAGCTCGCGGGCCGCTACTACCTCTCCGTCGGTGGCAAGCGCCTCGCCCACGGCTATCTGCGCTCCGCCCTCGAGGGCCATGCCCGTTGGGGCGCCCAGGCCAAGGTGTCGGATCTCGAGGAGGAGTTCTCCGACCTGACGCCAATCGAGCCCACTCACTGGGACCCCCCGGCCCCCACCTCGGAGCGTCCCGGGCCGGCGGGCTCCACCCTCGATCTGCTCACCCTCCTCAAGTCCGCCGAGACGCTCGTCAGCGAGGTCGTCCTGGAGCGCCTCCTCGAGAAGCTCATGGGCGTCTGTCTCGAGGCGGCGGGAGCCCAGCGTGGCGCGCTCGTGCTCGAGGAGAAGGACTCCCTCTGCTTGCGCGCGGTGGGCACCGTCTCCGAGCCCGTCTCGCTGTTGCACTCCACCCTGGAGGAATCGGGCCAGGTGCCTGGCACCGTCATCGAACACGCCTACCGGTCGGGAGAGACCCTCGTCCTGGCGGATGCCGCCCGGCAAGGACGCTTCTCCTCCGACCCCTACGTCGTCCAGCACGCCGTGAAGTCCGCCCTCGCCATTCCCATCCAACGGACCGGCAGGACAGTGGGTGTCCTCTACCTCGAGAACAACCTGGCCACCCGCGCCTTCACCCCCGAGCGCGTCCGCGTCCTGCGGCTGCT
Organism: Archangium lipolyticum; assembly: GCF_024623785.1. NCBI lineage: Bacteria > Pseudomonadati > Myxococcota > Myxococcia > Myxococcales > Archangiaceae > Archangium > Archangium lipolyticum. The sequence goes on along the minus strand of NZ_JANKBZ010000020.1, from coordinate 142,765 downwards.
CTCCTCACAGATCGCCATCTCCCTGGAGAACAGCCTCCTCTTCGAACAGCTGCGCATCGAGGTGGAAGAGCGCAGGCGCGCGGAGCAGGCCGTGCGCTCCCTGGCCGAGTGGAGCCTCACCCTGTCCGAGTCCCTCGACTTCGAGACGACGCTGGCCAAGGTGACCCGCTCGGTGGTCCCCTACCTGGCCGACTGGTGCGTCGTCGACGTGGTCGAGAAGGACAGCAGGATCCGCCGGGTGGCGCTGGCCCATAAGGAGCCCGCCAAGGAGCAACTCCTGCGCGAGCTCTCGGAGAACTATCCTCCCACGTGGGACTCCCCGGAGCCGATCGCCCGCACCCTGCGCACCGGCCAGCCCGTGCTCCTCGCCAACCTCGACGAGCAGGTCGTGCGCAAGGCCAACCTCAGCCGGGATGAGCGGTACTTCGACATCCTTCGGACCATCTCCTTCCGCACCGGCATGGTCGTCCCGCTCGTCGCTCGCGGAAAGACGCTCGGAAGCATCCTCTTCGTGTCGTCCGCCGCCAGGCGCCGCTACTCCGAGGCCGAGCTCGACCTGGCCCAGGAGATGGCCCGCCGCGCCGCCGTCTGCATCGACAATGCCTGGCTGTACCGGGAAGCCCAGGAAGCCATCCACCTGCGCGATGACTTCCTGTCCGTCGCCTCGCACGAGCTCAACACCCCCATCACCTCCCTCCGCCTCTCCGTCCAGGGGCTCATGCGGCGCGCCGACTCCGAGCTGCCTCAAACCGCCCAGCGCGCCCTCCGCACCGCCGAACAGCAAACCCGCAAGCTCGCCGGGTTGATCAAGGAACTGCTCGAGGTCTCTCGCATCCACGCCGGCCGCCTCCACCTCCAGCTCGAATGGATGGATCTCTCCTCCGTGCTTCGCGAGGTCATCGAGCGCCATGGCCAGTCCCTGACCCGCGCCGAGTGTCCGCTGACACTCCACGTCCAGGAGGCAGTGACGGGCCGCTGGGACCGCTCCCGGCTGGAGCAGGTGGTCGGGAATCTGCTGTCCAATGCCATCAAGTTCGCCCCCGGCCGCCCCATCGAATTCTCCCTCTCTCGCGAGGGCGGCACCGCCCGCCTCGTCGTCAAGGACCAGGGCATCGGCATCGCTCCCGACCGCATGCCTCATATCTTCGGCCGCTTCGAACGCGCCGTCTCCTCCGTGAACTATGGAGGACTCGGTCTCGGCCTCTACATCGTTCACGAGATCGTGACCGCCCTGGGTGGCTCCGTCAGGGTGGAGAGCAAACCCGGCGAGGGCGCTACCTTTACCGTGGAGCTCCCTTGCTCTGGGCCCCCCGAGCACGAGAATCCCGGGCTCGAAGCCTCGATCCCCAGCTCCGTTTCACGGGCCCCCAGGTGAGCAACCCCCTATACCCTCACCCCAGCCCTCTCCCAGAGGGAGAGGGGGCATACACGGGTGTGCTCTAGAAGCCAGACATCTTCGAGAGGATCTCCTTCATCACCTCCGACGTTCCTCCTCCAATGCTGATCAGCCGGATGTCTCGCCACGCCCTCGCGATGTGTGTCTCCTCGATGTAGCCCATCCCACCGAAGAACTGCTGCACGTCGTACGCCACCTTCTGCGCCAGATCTCCCGCGAATAGCTTCGCCATGGAGATCTCTCGCACCGCGTTCTCCTTCCGGTCGAAGATCTCCACCGCGTGGTACGTCAGCCTCTTCGCCGCCTCGATCGCCGCCATGTGCTCCACCAGCTTGTGGCGCCACACCTGGAATCCTAGCAGCGGCTTGCCGAACGCCTTCCTCTCCTTCCCGTACTCCAGCGCGTCCTCGATCATCCTCTCCATCCCACCCACCGCGCAGAGCGCCCCCACCAGCCGCTCTCCCTGGAAGTTCGTCATGACGTGGTAGAAGCCCTCGTTCTCCTCCCCCAGCACGTACCGACACGGAATCCGGCAGTCCTCGAAGTAGAGGATCGCCGTGTCCGAGGACAGGTTCCCCACCTTGTCGAGCTTCTTCGACACTCCGAACCCCTTCACGTCCGTCGGGAACGTCACCAACGACACTCCCCCGTACCCCGGCCCTCCCGTCCGCACCGCCAGCGTGATGAAGTCCGCTCGCGTCCCGTTGGTGATCCACATCTTCGAGCCGTTGATGACGTAGTCGTCCCCGTCCCGCTTCGCCGTCGTCTGGATGCTCGCCACGTCCGAGCCGCATCCCGGCTCGCTGATGCCCAACGCGGCGATCTTCTCCCCCGCCAGCGCCGGCGCCAGGAACTCCCTCTTCTGCTCGTCCGTGCCGATCTCGTTGATGATCGGCGTCGCCATCTGGCTCTGCACCAGCAACGCCATGTTCACGCCCGCGTTCCGGCTCCGCGTCAGCTCCTCCGTGAACGCCGTCACGTACCAGTAGTCCAGTCCGCTCCCGCCGTACTTCGGATCATGGTTGATTCCCAAGAAGCCCAGCTCGCCGCACTTCTGGAAGAGCTCTCTGGGGAAGATGCCCGCCCGGTCCCACTCCAGCGCGTGCGGCGTCATCTCCTTCTCCACGAACGCGCGCACCGTCTTACGGAAGGCCTCATGCTCCTCTGTGAACGGATTCGGCATGGTCGCTGTGGCTCCTCGGGGTGATTGATTGATGAGTCAATAGTACAAGGGTCTCTCTCGCGAACAAGGACGTCCCATGGCTTCTGTCACCCTCGCGATCCTCGCGCTCCTCACCGCCACACCGGCCGCCCGGCCCACGGCCGAGGAGGTGCTCCGCGCTCAATGCCGGACCTGGGCCTCCGACCCCAAGAACCCCTGGGCCCTCGCTCATGGCATCACCCTCGAGGGCCGCTCCTTCAAGGCCCGCGATGGCCGCCCCGCCGCGGACGTCATCGTCTCCGGCTTCCTCCGCCGCGAGGTCGCGGGTCCCAACGCGGATCTCCGCTTCGAGGCCTTCTCCTCCGATGGCACCCCCGTCGAGCCCCACCCGAACCTCCAGGTGAAGACGCTCCTGCTCGCGGGTTACCCGCTCTCGCACTCCTTCCAGGCAGGCTGGGGCCGCGTCACCCTCGGTGCGCTCGTGGAGGACCTGAAGCGCGACTTCCGCCGCGACTCCGCCCTCTCACCCCATGGCGCCTGGACGCTCGATGCCCTCTCCCATGTGCTGCCCCCCGGCTCCACGTTCACCAACGGTGCTGGTGAGCCCATCCGCTTCGATGCCGTCATGGACGAGGCCCTCGCATTGCTCGAACGTGAACAGTCGGAGCTGATGAATGGCATGAAGGCCGGGCTTCCCCAGGTGCCCAAGCGCAAGCAGGGCATCTACGCGCACCCCTGTGGCGGACTGCACCTCTTCCAGGCCGTCGCCACCCACGCGCGCCACCCCGCCGTGCGCAAGGCGTGGGGCTCGCGCCTCGATGCCCAGGTGGAGGTCCTCTTCTACCGGCTGGTCTCCGAGTCCCGGCAGTACGACGCCGCCCTCTCCTCCGCACCTCCCCAGTACCGCCTGCCCGTGCTCATACAAATGGTGAAGTTCTACGGGCACTTCCTCGAGGCACTCGGCCGCTACCGCGAGGAGACGCGCTGGAAGCCCTCGCCCGCGCAGCTCCAGGCGGTCGAGCAGGCACGCGCACTGCTCGATGGCGCGGTGCGTCGACTCGACATGTCCGGGGCCTTCCGTGACATGGAGTCACTGAAGACGACGCAATCCCAGTCGTACCTGGACCTCATTGGAGATTCGTGCCACGCCGCGCACGGTCTGGGCTACTGGAGGAATCACCTCGGAGGTTGATACAAGGGTCAACCATGCCCTCCCCCCTCCGCCTCCTGGCCTCGGGCCTGGTCCTCCTCGGACTCACGCTCGCTGGCTGCAAGAAGGAGAGCTGCCTCGGCAATGAAGATGGCTGCCGGGTCGCCAGCCCCTGCGAGAAGCTGAGTTATTCCTGTGAAGCCTCCTCCGGCTCCGCGCTCGAGGTGCGCGTCCTCACGCCCGACGACAAGCGCGCCGGCAGCAACGCCCCCACCTCCGGCAACGCCACCGTGCCCGGTGGTCTCAACGCCATCGCCGCCCGTGGCGACATCCTCCTGGGTAACGACCGGGCGGTGGCCGTCATCGCCGGCATCGGCAACACGCACCTGCTGGATCCCGGCGGTGGCGCGCTGCTCGACCTGAGCGCCCGCGGCAAGGACAACGACGGCCTCAACCAGGTGCTCCAGGTGGTGGGCATCCTCCCCGCGGATGCCGCGCACTACACCTCCCTGGAGATCATCGACGAGCGTCCCACCCGCGTGGCGGTGCAACTGCGCGGCACGCTCGACGGCAAGCCCGAGTTCCCCATCGCCACCCTCTACGAGATGCGTCCGTGCGAGCCCGGCATCCGCGTGCGCACCGAGGTCCTCAACACCTCCGTGGACCCGCAGCTCTGGGCCCTGGCCGACGGCTTCTACTGGAGCGGCCGCGAGGCCCTGCCCTTCACCCCCTCCCAGGGCGCCGGCTACCAGCACCCCTCCTTCAGCCTGCTCACCATCGGCGACGCCTTCCGCAAGTTCCCCTACCTGACGGCGGCCCTCGCCTCCGACCCGGCCAGCAGCTACGCCGAGGTCGCCTGCGGGAAGACGGACGTGCTCGAGGGTTTCCAGAGCGATCAGATCTCCTCCTCCGGCCTGCCGCGCACCGTGGTGGCCTCGCGGGACTACCTCGTCTTCGAGCGCTTCCTCGCCGTGTCCGAGCGCGGCGACGTGGCCAGCGCCGCGGATCTGGCCCTGGAGGCCCGGCAGAAGCTCCATGGCGAGAAGTACGTGACGCTGCGCGGGAAGGTGAGCCGCCGCCAGACGCCGCTCACCTCCGGCCGCGAGGTCAGCGTCATCGTCAGCGAGGGCGACCTCGCCGCCGACCCGGGCACCCGCATCCCGTGGACCCAGGTGACGCCCGACAAGGAGGGCAACTTCCAGGCCCGCGTCCCCGCCGGCCGCACCTACTCGGTGGAGCTGCACGCCTTCGGCCGCAAGGTGGCCGACCGGCAGCTCGACGACGTGGACGCGGACACCGACGTGGGCACGCTCGCCGTGCCCGGCAACACCCGCCTCACCGTGAGGGTGGAGGACGCCGACCACCCCGGCCAGAAGCTCACCGCCGAGGTCTTCGTCGTCCCCGTGGACGCCTCCATCCAGAAGGACTCCGAGGGCTCGCTGCACGGCCGCTTCGGCACGTGCGCGCCGTGGCTCGGTCCGCCCCCGGGCCCCTCGCCCGCGTGCAACCGCTTCCTCGTCAACGGCAACTCCCCCGCGGACACCTCCGTGGACGCCCCCATGGGCCGCTTCCACATCTACGCCTTCAAGGGCCCCTTCTGGACGCTCGCCCGGGAGACGGTGACGCTCGGCGCCGAGGACACCCTCCTCACGTTCAAGCTGCGCAAGCTGCCCCTCCAGCCCTCCGGCACCGTGGGCGCGGACCTGCACGTGCACGGCGGCGCCAGCTTCGACAGCTCCATCCCCGACCTGGACCGCGTGCTGTCCTTCGCCGCCACGGACCTGGACGTCATCGTCTCCACCGACCACGACGTCATCTATGACTACGGCCAGGTCGTCCGGAGCCTGGGCCTTCAGGAGAAGATGAGCACCGTGGTGGGGCTGGAGACCACCGGCCACATCCTCTGGATGAAGCGCCCCGGCTCCGACCTCCCCCTCGTGGTGGGCCACTACAACTTCTGGCCGCTCGAGTACGACCCGACGAAGGCCCGCAACGGCGCCCCGTCCGACGAGCTCGTCGAGCCCGGTGAGCTGATGGACCGCGTGAAGGCCAGCGCCCCGCCCGCCCTGAGGGATCAGTTCATCGCCCAGCTCAACCACCCCTGGGCCGACGCCGAGTTCGGCCGCGACCTGGGCTACCCGCGCGCGCTCGCGATCAACACGCTCAAGAACCTGCCCTCGCGCGACGATGGCACCAGCGCCGGCATGTACGTGCGCTCGCCCAAGGGCGGCTTCGCCAACAACGGCCAGCACGCCCAGGAGGTGATGAACGGCACGCAGAACGACATGCTGCTGCCCTACCGCGCCTTCTGGTTCTACACGCTCGGCCAGGGCCAGGCCGTGACGGGCACCGCCAACAGCGACTCGCACAGCCTCACCGACAACACCGCGGGCGTGCCGCGCAACATCGTCTACGCGGACACCCGCCCTGGCACCGGGTTCGACACCGCCCGCTTCAACGCCGCCCTGAAGGCCGGCGCCTCCTTCGGCACCAACGGCCCCGTCATCGAGGCCACCCTCGACACCGCCAACGGTCCCGCGCGCTTCGGAACCGCTCCCGTGGTGCCCTCGGCCGACGCGAAGCTCCATCTCAAGATCTCCGCCGCGCCCTGGGTGCCCCTGGACGAGGTGCGCATCATCGTCAACGGCGTCGTCGTGAAGACGCTGGACGGCGCGGCGCTCTCCCACCCGAGGGATCCGTTCGATCCCTTCAACCCCGGTCCGATCGATCCGGCCGTCACCGCCGGGCTCCTGCGCTACGAGGGCAGCATCCCGCTCTCCGAGCTGCTCACCCGCTCGGGCGATGCCTGGCTCGTGGTGGAGGCCGGCACCCGCCTGCCTCCCGCCGCCGACTTCGGTGGCCCGGCCGGCGAGGGTCCGGATGGCATCCCCGACACCGGCGACAACAACGGGGACGGCGTGGTGGATCGCAACGACATCGGCAAGGACTCCTCCTACGGTCCGCTGCGCACGCCTCCGCCGCCCTCCAGCGAGGCGGATCCGATCTTCCACTTCGCCCAGGTGGTCACCGGCGGCTTCCCGATGGCCTTCACCAACCCCTTCCTCCTCGACCGGAACGGCAACGGACGCTTCGATGCCCCCGGCGTGGCCGCTCCTTGAATCGAGGGCCCATCGTGAACATGTCCCGACTGCTCGTCCCCCTCGTCGCCCTGCTGCTCCTGCCCTCCGCCGTCCGCGCGGAGGGAGGGTGTGAGGAGTGGATCTCCCCCGCGCTCGCCGAGGGCCCCGTCACCTTCGGCTTCCTGTCCGCCGATGTCGCCACCGGCCGCCGCGCCTGCCCCCGCACCGAGGTGGGCTTCGGCGTCCAGGGCGGCGCCATCATCGAGACGGCCAACCTCTACGGCGCCGTCACCGGTGCCGGCCTCCTCTCCGGCAGCCTCGCCGTGCGTCCGGACCTCGAGGTCTTCGCCACCCTGGAGGCCGTGCGCGTCCAGTACGTGCAGAACGCCACCCTCACCGGGACGGTCATCTCCCTCGGGCAGCTCACCGTGGGCGGCACCTGGATGGCGCTGACGCGCGGACCGCTCGTGGTGTCCCCGAGCGTGCGGCTCCAGCTGCCCACGTCCTTCGCGAGCCCGCGCACGCGCACCCTGGGCGGAGAGGTGGGCGCCGCCGTGCTGTACCGGCCCGTCAACCGCTTCGAGGTGCACGGGTACGCGGGGGTGGACACGGCCATGAGCCTGGGGGCCGCCGCGGCGTTGCCCCGGGCGGGCTTCCTGGTGAACGTCGGCACCGAGTACGCGCTCTGTAGCGGCTTCGCCGCCGTGCTGGATGCCAACCTGCACTTCGGGCACCGGGCCGCGCTCGACTACCTGGCGCCCGCCATCGGGCTGCGCTTCCGCGCGGGCGAGCACTTCGGCGCGGAGCTCGGCGCGAGCATGCCCGTGCTCGGCCCCGAGCGCGCCCTGGCCATTGGCGGACTGAAGCTCACCTATCGGATGTGAAACCGAACGCTCCTGGGAAGCGGGCGGCTCCCTTTACGGGAAAGGGAGCATCCGCCAGCATGCGAGAAACGCCAGCGGACGTCCTGGCGATCCGCTTTTCGCGCGCCGTCGCGACATCCATGACAGGCCCCGCCGTCCGGCCCAGGAGATGATCATGAGCCCATCCGCGAGCAAGAGACGAGTCCTCGTCATCGATGACTCAGAGGCCATCCACACCGACTTCCGCCGGATCCTCTGCCCGGAGCCACGCAGGAGCAAGAACGACCTGGACATGCTGGAGGAGGCGCTCTTCGGCCCGGCGCCCTCCCGCGGCGAGGGCCCCAACGAGCCGGAGTTCGAGCTGGACTCGGCCTTCCAGGGGCAGGAGGGAGTTGCCAAGGTCACCGAGTCCCTGTCCTCTGGCCGCCCCTATTCGCTCATCTTCCTCGACTACCGCATGCCGCCGGGCTGGAACGGGGCCGAGACGCTCAAGCGCCTCCGGGTGGTGGCTCCCTCGCTCCCCGTGGTGCTCTGCTCGGCCTACTCCGACTACTCGTGGACGGAGCTCATGCGGGAGTTCGGCAAATCCCAGGTCCTGCGGGAGCTGAGGAAGCCCTTCAACGGTCAGGAGGTGCGGCAGATGGCGCTCTCCCTCACCGAGCCCCGGAATCCAGGCTAGCCGCTCCCCTCCCGAGGCCCGGATGGAGATGCGGGCAGGCAGGTCCACGCCTGCCCCGGGGCGGAATTCCGGCGACCGGATTGCTGTCCAACTGGCCACAGCCGAACTCTCGCTGGACGTAACCGGGGCACACGCAGATAGCGCCTGAGCCGTGCGCTCGCACCAGTGGAGCCAAGGCTGACAGGTCGCCATGCAGCCAACCTCCCGCCCTCGTGCGCCCCTTGCCCGCTCCACGCTCATCCACATGGGCGTACGCATCGCGGTGGTCATCGCACTGACCACCCTGTTCAGCTACCTCCACATGTTCGGCACCCTGCGCACCGAGGCCCTCGCGCAGCTGGAGCAGCATGTGTCAGAGCGTGCGCAGCGCGAGCAGGGCATCTTCGTGCTCGCCCAGGACAACCTGGCCATCCTCGAGAAGGCCCTCGAGGAGAGGATCCGCGCCCTCACCCCGGAGGAAGTGAACACCCGCTTCGAGCTCCTGTTCGCGAACCTTCCCGATGGCACGGTGCGCAGCCGTCCCGAGGGCTTCGACGGCAAGAAGAATGTGTGCGTCTTCGTCCCCTCGGGAGTGACCGTCGATCAGGACCTGCGCCGCCGGCTCGTCGCCTCGCACGACGTGCTCGCCCAGTATGGACCCGCCTTCCATGTGCGCTTCACGGACACCTACATCACGCTGCCCGAGGGTCCCATCGCGCTCTACTGGCCCGAGCGCTCCACCTGGTGCCAGGACGCCAGACCCACCGACTCGGTCATCACCCAGGACTACTTCCCCATCAGCCTGCCGGAGAACAATCCGAAGAGGCTGACGGCCTGGTCCGGCGTCTACGTGGACTCGGTGAGCGGCCAGTCGCTGACCTCGGTCACCAGGCCGTTGGACATGGACGGCCGCCATGTCGCGTCGCTCAGCCACGACGTTCCCCTCGCGGACCTGCTGGGCCGTACCATCGCGGACCACCTCCCCGGCGCCTACAACGTCATCTTCCGCGAGGACGGACAGCTCATCGCCTACCCCGGACAGACGGAAGGCGCGGCCCCTCCGTCCGGGTCCGCGGCGAGCCAGGAGCACCTGCGCCGCGTCTTCGAGCGGATGAAGGAGCGTGCCGATGGCCAGGACGTGCTGGAGCTCCCGGAGTCCGATGAGTACATCGCCACGGCCCGCATGCAGGGGACCGGCTGGTACTTCACCACGGTGCTCCCCGAGAGCGTGGTGTCCCAGCCCGCCTTCCAGGCGACGCGCTATGTCCTGCTGCTCGGCATCCTGTCGCTGCTGGTGGAGCTGGCCATCATGTACTGGGTCCTCCAGCAGCAGATCTCCCGCCCGCTGCTGTCCTTGAGCGAGGCCACCGACAAGGTGGCGGCCGGTGACTTCAAGGTGGAGCTGGACACCCATCGCTGTGACGAGCTGGGGCAGCTGGCCCGCTCCTTCCAGCTCATGGCGGACAAGGTCCAACATCGCGAGGAGGCCCTGCGCCAGGCCAACGAGGGCCTGGAGCAGCGCGTCGATGAGCGCACCCGGGAGCTCAAGCACATCCACCAGCAGTTGGTGCAGACGGCCCGCCGCGCCGGCATGGCGGAGATCGCCACCAACGTGCTGCACAACGTGGGCAACGTGCTCAACAGCGTCTACACCTCGTCCCAGGTCGCCAAGGAGCGGGTGAGCGAGATGCGGCTGGAGCACGTGGGCCGGGTGGCGAACATGCTCGAGCAGAACCAGTCCAACATCGCCACCTTCCTCACCCAGGACGAGCGCGGCCGGCATGTCATGCCCTTCCTGTCCCGGTTGAGCCAGAGCCTCCAGGACGAGCGCAACGAGGTCATCACCCTGCTCGACGACGTGGGCCGCTACACCGAGCACATCGGCGACATCGTCAAGGTCCAACAGAACTACGCCAGGATTCCCCGGGTCCATGAGCCGGTCGTCCTCGCCGACCTGCTGGAAGACGCCATCCGCATCAACTCGGCCGGACTCACCCGCCACCAGGTGAAGGTGCAGCGCCACATCTCGCAGATGCCTCCCATGCTGGCCGACAAACACAAGATCCTGATGATCCTCGTCAACCTGGTCAGCAATGCCAAATACGCCATGGATGGCGTACCGAGGGACGAGCGGCTCCTGAGCGTGAAGCTGGAACACACCCGGGACGAGCACGTCCGCATCGAAGTCCGTGACAACGGAATGGGCATCGCACCCGAGATGCTCACGCGCATCTTCAAATACGGCTTCACCACCCGCCCGGATGGACATGGCTTCGGCCTGCACTCCAGTGCCCTCGCGGCCCAGGAGCTGGGCGGCACGCTGGACGTCCACAGCGAGGGGCCAGGATGCGGCGCCACCTTCACCCTGGACATGCCCTTCGTTCCCGCTCCGGAGACCCCATGAGCAACTGCGCAAGCAAGAAGCGAATCCTCGTCATCGATGACTCCGAGGCCATCCACACCGACTTCCGCCGCATCCTCTGCCCGGAGACGCGCAAGAGCAGGGACGATCTGGACATGCTGGAAGAGGCCCTCTTCGGCTCGAATTCCGCCCAGGAGACACACTCCGGCGACTCGGAGTTCGAAATGGACTCGGCCTTCCAGGGCCAGGAGGGAGTGAGCAAGGTCAACGAGTCGCTCATCACCGGCCGTCCCTATTCGCTCATCTTCCTCGACTACCGGATGCCGCCGGGTTGGAACGGCGCCGAGACACTCAGGCGCCTGCGCCTGGTGTCTCCCTCGCTGCGCGTGGTGCTCTGCTCGGCCTACTCCGACTACTCCTGGGGGGAGCTCGTCCGGGAGTTCGGCAGGTCTCAATTGCTGACGGAGCTGCGCAAGCCCTTCAATGGCCAACAGGTCCGCCAGCTCGCGCTCTCCCTCATCGAGCCGAAGTGAGCCAATGACGCTGGCGCTCGAAGGGATAGGTGGGCAGGGGAACCCGGCGCCGGTGGTAGGGCGCGTCATAGGCCTCCCAGTCCACCTTCACCCCCTTCACATACAGCATCCCCAGCGTCTCCAGGAGCTGGGCCCACTCCGAGCGGCCCCGCTGGAGTGAGGTCAGCCAACCGGCCTCGGGCCTTCCCTCCGGCCGGGGTCCCAATTCCAGACACACGTCCACGCCGTGCTCGCGCAGGGCCTGCTCCGTCTCCTCGTTCAACGAGAGCAGCTGGGGCGCCGTGTAGGCTTCCGTCTGGGACGGCCCGCCGGCCGCCAGCCTCAGCCCCTCCTCCAGGCCGAAGACGCCCCCATCCACCGCCGCGACCAGCTGCCCCACGCCCCGCCCCACCACCGCCCGCGGCACCACGCCCCACGCCCGCCACATCCGCGACAGGCCCCACTCCAGCGCGAAGACCGCCGCCCTCCCGTACGCCTCCTCCTTCACCCGCTCGGACTCGGGGCCGCACAGCACCCAGATCAGGGGCGTCTCCAACACGCCCTTCAGCGCCGCTCCGCACTCCTCCAGCGCGTCACGGAAGACGGGCTGTGTCTCGTACAGCACCCGGCCCATCTCCGCGTACCGCCCGCCTTCCCCACCGAAGATGAAGGCCACGTTCGGCGCGATGCTTCCCGCGCGGCCCGGCCGCGAGCCCTCCAATTCCCGACCCGCCTCCACCTCGAGGAGCCGCTCGCGCATCGCCCGTGCGTCGCTTCCCACCACCGCCAGCCGGTGCTCGAAGTGCGCCCGCCCGGCCGCGGCCGTGAAGCACACGTCTCCCAGCTCCACCCCGCTGCCCTCCAGGAAGCGCGCGTAACGGCCCGCCTGCGCACGCAGCGCCTCCGGGCTCCGCGCCGACAGCACCAGGAGGTGCTCCGGCCTCTCCACCTCCCGCTTCACCTCCAACCGCGCCGGCGCCTCCCCCAGCACCACGTGCGCCAGGGTGCCAGTCCGCCCGTACGAGGTCACCCCCGCGATGCGCCGATCCTGCGTCGGCTCCCACGGCGTCGGCTCCACCGGCACCTTCACCCCCATCTCCGCCCAGTCGATATAGGGATTGGGATTCTTCAGGTGCAGGTGCGCCGGCAGCTCCCGGTGCTGCATCGCCAGCACCACCTTCATCATCCCCACCACGCCCGAAGCCGCCTCCGGGTAGCCGAGGTTCGTCTTCACCGAGCCCATCCACAGCGACTCTCCGCCCTTGCGCCCCTCCCTCAACACCGCCCACATCGCCTCCGCCTCGATGGGGTCTCCCATCGCCGTCCCCGTGCCGTGCGCCTCCAGGTAGCTCACCTCCGCCGGTGGCACTCCCGCGTTCCGCAATGCCTGACGGATGACCTCCTGCTGCGCCACGCCATTGGGCACCGTGAACGCGCTGCTCGGGCCATCGTGCCCCACCGCCGAGCCCCGGATGACCGCCAGGATGGTGTCTCCCTGGGCCTGCGCCTCCGACAAGCGTTTGAGCACCAGCACGCCACAGGCCTCCGCGCGGCCATAGCCATCCGCGGAGGCATCGAAGGCCTTGCATCTCCCGTCCGGAGAGAGCACCCCGCTCTGGGAGAGATAGACACTCACCTCCGGCGAGAGGACGAGGTTCACGCCCCCCGCCAGCGCCATCGCGCACTCTCCGTTCCTCAAGCTCTGGCAGGCCAGATGCACCGCCACGAGTGAGGACGAGCACGCCGTGTCCACCACCAGGCTCGGCCCCTGGAAGCCAAACAGATAGGACAGACGTCCGGAGATGGCGCAGTTGGCTCGCGCCCCCAGGAAGCCGGCGTCGATGCCCTCCAGGCCTCCCGCGTCCAGCACGCGCTGCCCGTAGTCGTTGTTCATCACCCCGACGAAGACGCCCACCCGCTCGCGACCGCCACGCTCCACCGCGTGCCCGGCCCGCTCCAGCGCCTCCCAGGCCACCTCCAACACCAGCCGCTGCTGCGGATCCATGCTCTCCGCCTCCCGCGGCGGAATGCCGAAGAACCGCGCGTCGAACCGGTCCACGTTCTTCAGGAAGCCGCCCCGCGTCGAGCGGATCTTCCCCTTCGCGCGGGGATCCGGATCGTACAGGGCCGCGGCGTCCCAGCGGTCCGGTGGGAGCTCACCGGTGGCATCGACTCCCCTCGACAGCATGTCCCAGAAGGCCTCCGGGCTCTCCACGCCCCCCGGAAGCCTGCACCCCATGCCGATGATCGCGATCGGCTCGCGGCGGGCGGCCTCGGCCTGCTCCAGCCGGGCCTCCAGCTTGCGAATCTTCACCAACTGCTGCTGCAACAGCTGGCGGTAATTGGGCTCCTCGGACATCTCTGGCCTCACGAATCCTTGGCGAGATCCTCGGCCACCAGCCGCGCCAGATCGGCGTCGGACAGTGCGTCGAGATCCTTCACGAGCCCATCCTCGGGCTCGCGTACGGGAACGGGTATCGGCTTCGGAGCCTCTCCCATGTCGAGCTTCAGCACCTCTCCCAGCAGGTGTTTCACCAGGAAGTCGATGGTCGGGTGATCCAACGCCACCGTCGCGGGGATGGACGCACCGAACCCCTTCTGCAACACATTGCGCAGCTCGATGGCCATCAGCGAATCCATGCCGAGCTCCGCGAACCCCTGCCGCCAGTCGACCTCCTGGACGGAGAGATGGAGGATGCGCGCCACGTCCTCCTGAAGGATTCGAGCCAGCAGGCGCTCGCGCTCCCGCGGCGGTGCCGCCCGGAGCTTCTCCATGAGCGGGTACTGGGAGGACGCCGGCTGCGCGCTCGTCCGCGGCGCCGCGCTCCGGGCCGGTGCCAGCGCCTCGTAGAAGGACGAGCGCCCCACGGCCCCGAGTCCCTCCAGGTACACCGGCCACTGGATGGACAGCAGCGCCACCTGGGGCCCGCCACTCGCGAGCGCCTCGGAGAACAGCTCGAGCGCCCGCCGCGTCGGCAGCGGCCGGATGCCCCGGTGCTCGAGCACTCGCGCCACGTGCCCGTCCGCCGCCCCCACCATGCCCACCTCGGCCCACGGTCCCCAGTCGAGCGACTGGCACACCTGCCCACGTGCGCGCCGCTCGTGCGCGAGCGCGTCCAGGAAGGCGTTCGCCGCCGCGTAGTTGCCCTGGCCCGCCGAGCCGAGCGTCGCCGACGCCGAGGAGAAGAGGACGAAGAAGTCCAGCGGCCGGCCCTGGGTGCGCCGGTGCAGGTTCCACGCCCCCGCCACCTTCGGCGCCATCACCCGCTCGAAGCGCTCCAGGTCCAGCTGCGGGAGCGCCCCGTCATCGAGCACACCCGCCGCGTGGATGATGCCTCGCAGCGGTGGCGAGGCCGCGTCGAGCCGTTGGAGCAGCCGCGCCACCTCCTCATCCCGCGAGACGTCCACGGAGGCGATGGCGATCCGGGCGCCCACCCGCTCGAGCCCACGCACCACCTCGGAGGCCGCGGCGGAGGGGGCCCGGCGTCCCACCAGCACCAGGTGACGCGCGCCCTGTTCCACCATCCACTTCGCCAACTCCAGGCCCAGCCCTCCGAGTCCTCCCGTGAGGAGGTACGTGGCATCCGGCCGGAGCGTGGGGGCTCCGTCGCGAGTGCCCGTCTCCGGCCTCAGCACCGGGTGCAGGCGCACGCCTCCACGGAAGGCCACCTCCCGCTCGGGAGCGTCTCCTCCGCGTCCCAGCTCGGCGACGAGGAGCCGGAGACTGCTCTCGGCATCCTCCGGATCCAGGTCCACGCGGGTGCAGCGCAGCTCCGGGCGCTCCACGTCCAACACCCGGCCGAAGCCCCACAGCGGAGCCTGGGCGAGCGCCAGCGTCGGGCGCGTCTCCTTCACCGCCTGCGCCCCTCGGGTGACGAGCCACAGCGGGGCCGGAGCGCCTCTCCGGCTCGCCAGTGCCTGCACGAGGTGCAGCGCACCACCGCTCGCCGTCAGCGCGGCGCGCTGCATCGCCTCGGCGGAGGTGTCCTCCAAGGCCGGCTGGTCCAGGCCCCACAGGTACACCACGCCCGCGCAGCCGTCCTGCCCGAGGGCCTCGTTCAACAGGCGCGCGAAGTCCTGGGGGCGGCGCGCATCGAGCTCGAACACCCCGGGCCCGAGTGCCTGGAACGCGGCGCCCGGACGGACGCGGATCACGGGCGCGCCGTGCTCCTCCAGCATGCGTGCGAGCCGCTCGCCCACGCCCTGTCCATCCATCAGCAGCACCCACGGCCCGCCGTCCAACTCCGGTGCCGAGGCGGGCCGGGGCGTGGACTCGGGCCGCCAGTGGATCGCGTAGCGCGCCGCCTCCTGCTTCGGCTCCATGGCGGTGCGCAGGTTGTCCCGGCTCGTCAGCCGCCCGCGGAAGCCGGAGAGCTCCGCCACCACGCCCAGCTCGTCGAGGATCCGCAGATCTCCCCCGAGGAACTCATCGGACGAGGCCCGCGCGCCCTCTTCCACCCGGGCATGGACCCACACCGTGCCCCTCGGTCGGCGGTACATGCTGAACCGCGAGATGCTGAACGGGATGAACAGCGTGTTCGCGCCACGCGAGCGGTCCAGCGCCCAACCCGCGAGCACCTGGATGCACGAGTCGATGAGCCCCGGGTGGAGCGGGTAGTCCTCCAGTCTGTCCTTCAGCGGGGGCGGCCTCATCTCCCCGAGGATCTCGTTGCCCTGGCGCCCCAGCAGGTGGATCCACTGGTAGCCGGGCCCCAGCGTGTAACCCCGCTCGAGCATGACGCGGTAGAAGTCCGCTCCCGAGCGCCGCTCCATGCAGCGGGCGTGGAGCTCCGCTCGCGAGGCCCAGGGCTCGGGCTCCACGGCCTTCCCCGGGCGCAGCTCGCCCGTGGCGTGCAGGACCCAGGACTCGGAGCCGTCGCGGTGGCCCAGCGACTTCACCTCGAACGCGCTCCCCTTCTCACGAGGCGTGAGGATGACCTGAAGCGTGCGCTCCTCGCCGTCCGCGAGCACCAGCGCCTGGGAGAAGGTCAGGTTCTCCAGCGTGCACGCCGGTGAGCCGTGGGCCTCCTCCACGGCGGAGAGCGCCAGTGACACGTGCGAGGATCCCGCCACGACGACGGTGCCGAAGAGGCGATGGTCCTCGAGGTGCGCTGGCCGCGACGCCGAATAGGTCGCCTCGTAGACGAGCGCGTCGAGCGCTGGCGAGCGCAACCGGCGGCCGAGGTGCGGCCGGACGTTCTCCTCGCCCCGGGGCGTGGACGCCACCGTGCGCGAGGCCGCGCCCCTCCACCAGTAGCGCTGGCGCTGGAAGGGATAGGTGGGCAGCCGCACCCGGCGACGATCATAAGGTGCGTCGTAGGACGCCCAGTCCACCACCACTCCCCGCACGTACAGCGTTCCCAGGGTCTCCAGCAGCTGCGTCCACTCGCCCCGGCCAGGACGCACCGAGGCCAGTCCGCCCGCCATGCCCCGCCCCTCTGGATGGGAGCCCACCACCAGGGCCACCTCCACCCCGCGCGCCCGCAGCTCCTTCGCCAGCACGTCCCATTGCCCACCCACCGCGCCTCGCCCGCCCACCGCCAGCCGCAAGCCCTCCTCCAGGCCGACGGCGCCCCGCTCCACCGCCGCCACGTGCTCGCCCACCCCCAGCCCCACCACCTCCTCCGGCTTCACGCCCCACGCCTTCCACAGCTGGGCCAGCGACCACTCCAGCGCGAAGACCGCCGCCCTCGCGTACGCCCGCTCCTTCAACAGCGCGAGCCCGGGCCCGTACAGCACCTGCCGCAGCGGCTTCTCCAGCACCTCCTTCAGCGCCTCCTCGCACCTACCCAGCGCCTCGCGGAAGACGGGCTGCGTCTCGTCCAGCTCCCGCCCCAGTCCCGCCCAGAGCTCCCCGCCGAACACGAACGCCACCTTCGGCGCCGCGCCCGCCGGGCTCCCCCGGATGACGCCCTCCACCTCTCGCCCCGCCGCCACCGCCTCCAGCCGCTCGCGCAGCAGCGCTCCGCTCCCTCCCACCACCGCCAGCCGGTGCTCCAGCGGCGCACGCCCCACCGCCGCCGTGAAGCACACGTCTCCCAGGGACTCGCCGCCCTCCTCCAGGAGCCGCGCGTAGCTGCCCGACAGCGCTCGCAGCGCCTCCGGGCTCCGCGCCGACAGCACCAGCACGTGCTCCGGCCTCTCCACCTCCTGCTTCCGCTCCGGCATCGGCGGTGCCTCCTCCAGCACCACGTGCGCGTTCGTCCCGCTGAAGCCGAACGAGCTCACTCCGGCGATCCGCCGGCCCTGCGTCGGCTCCCAGGCCGTCAGCTCCACCGGCACCGTCACCCCCATCCCCTTCCAGTCGATGTGCGGGTTGGGCGTCTTCATGTGCAGGTGCGCCGGCAGCTGCCGGTGCCGCATCGCCAGCACCACCTTCGCCACCCCGGCGATCCCCGCCGCGGATTCCAGGTGGCCGATGTTCGTCTTCACCGAGCCCATCCACAGCGACTCGCCGCCCTTGCGCCCCTGCTTGAACACGGACCACATCGCCTCCGCCTCGATGGGGTCTCCCAGCGACGTGCCCGTCCCGTGCGCCTCCAGGTAGCTCACCTCCGGGGGCGACACTCCCGCCGCCCGCAGCGCCTGTTGGATGACCGCCTGCTGCGCCAGTCCGTTCGGCACCGTGAGCCCGCTGCTCGGCCCGTCCTGGTTCACCGCCGAGCCCCGGATGAGGGCCAGCACCGTGTGTCCCTTCGCCCGCGCCTCCGACAGCCGCTCGAGCACCAGCACGCCACAGCCCTCGCCGCGCGCGAAGCCGTTGGCCGACGCGTCGAACGTCTTGCACCGGCCGTCCGCCGCCAGCATCCGCGCCTTGCAGGCCGACAGCGTCACCTCCGGCGAGAAGACCAGGTTCACTCCCGCCGCCAGCGCCATGCTGGACTCGCCGCTGCGCAGGCTCTGGCAGGCCAGGTGCAACGACACCAGCGCCGACGAGCACGCCGTGTCCACCGCCATGCTCGGCCCCTGCAGGCCCAGCGTGTAGGACAGCCGTCCGGCCGCCACGTTCAGCGCCGTGCCCGAGGACAGGTACGCGTCCAGCTCCGTCGGGTCTCCTCCGAGCATCAGCCGCGAATACTCGGACGCGGAGATGCCCACGAAGACGCCCGTGCGCGAGTTGCGCAGCGCGTGCGGATCCTGCCCCGCGTTCTCCAGCGCCTCCCAGGCCACCTCCAGCAGCAGCCGCTGCTGCGGATCCATGCTCTCCGCCTCGCGCGGGGAGATGCCGAAGAAACGCGGCTCGAAGCCGGCCACGTCCCGCAGGAAGCCTCCGCGGCGCACGTACATCTTCCCGGGCACGTCGGGGTCCGCGTCGTACCAGGCGTCCGCGTCCCACCGGTCCCCGGGGACCTCCACGGTGGCGTCCGTCCCCTGGCGCAGCAGCTCCCAGAAGGCCTCCGGCGTTTCCGCGCCACCGGGGAACCGGCAGGCCAGTCCCACGATGGCGATCGGCTCGTCCGACTGCCTCCGCCTCCGGGGCTCGGCCGTGCTGGTCTTGGGCAGCCCCGCTTCCACCAGCGACGACAGGTGCTCCGTGAGCGACTGGAGGTTCGGGAAGTTGAAGGCCAGGGTCGCCGGCAGCTTCAACCCCAGGGTCTCCTGCAACCGCCCCTTCAGCTCCACCGCCATGATGGAGTCCATCCCCAGCTCGGCGAAGCCGCGCTCGGGGGGCAGGGGCTGACCGGAGTCCAGACCGAGCACCCGCGCCACCCGCTCCCGCACCATGGCCTGCAGGGCCTCACGCCGGGCCGCCGGCGTGGCGGCCTCGCGCCACGGCGCCGAGACAAGCGCCTCCGTCGCGGCCTCCGCCTTCGGCTTCGGCGCCTCGTCCGAGATGCGCTCCAGGAAGCGCCGGCCGCTCCGGGCCTCGAACACGGGCTTGAAGCGCTCCCACCGGACCCCCGCCACCACGCCCTGTGGCACGCCCGCCGCGAGCAGGCGCTCCATCCACTCCAGCCCGGCCTCCGGAGCGATCGCGTCCACGCCCACGTCCTCCAGCCAGCGCCGCGTCTCGGGCGAGGCCATCCCCGCGCCGCTCCACGGCCCCCAGTTGATGACGGACGCCACCAGGCCCCGCGCCCGCCGGTACGCCACGAGCGCGTCCAGGAAGGCATTGCCCGCGGCGTAGTGCCCCGAGCCCGTCGAGCCCCACACCGACGAGATGGACGAGAAGAGGACGAAGAAGTCCAGCGCGTCCCCGCTCGTCAGCTCGTGGAGGTTCCAGGCCCCCTCCACCTTCGGGGCCATCACCCGGTCGAGCTTGCCGACATCCAGCTCCTGGATGCGCGCGTTCGTGGAGACCCCCGCCGCGTGGATGACGCCGCGCAGCGCGGGCATCGAGCCCCTGATGCGCTCGAGCAGCGCCGCCATCTCGTCCCGCCGGGCCACGTCCGCCTGGGCCAGCAGCACCGTCGCCCCCGCGGACTCCAGCTCGCGCACCGAGGCGATCCGCGCCGCCAGCTCTCCGCCCTGGGACACCAGCTCGTCCCAGCGCGCCCGCTCCGGGAAGGCGCTGCGCGCGGTGAGCACGAGCTGCCGTGCGCCCCGGCCCACCAGCCAGCGCGCCACCTGGAGGCCCAACGCCCCCTGGCCGCCCGTGACGAGGTACGTGCCCGCGGGCTCCACCCGCATGGGCCTCGGCTCGAGGGCGTCCCGCCGCACCAGGCGCGCCACGTACCGCTCCAGGCCTCGCAGCGCCACCTGGTCCTCACCCTTCACCGCGCTCAGCTCCTCCCAAAGCCGCTCCGCGTCGTGCCCGGGGCCCAGGTCGATCAACCCCCCCCACCGCTCCGGGTGCTCCAGCGCCGCCACCCTCCCGAGGCCCCACAACGGCGCCTGGGCGGGCTCCACCTTCTCGGAGCCCTTGCCCACCTGCTGCGCGCCGCGCGTGACGATCCACAGCCTGCCGCCCGGCTCCGGCGCGGACTCCAGCACCCGCAGCACCGAGGCCACTCCGGCACACGCCTCGCGCAGCCCCACGCCCTCCACGCCCGCCACGTCCAAGCCCCACAGGTACACCACGCCCGCGCAGGGGAACGTCGCGGAGAAGCGCTGGCGCCACAGGCCCTCCAGGGCCGTGGCATCCAGCGGGGACACCGCCAGGGACTCCGGCCCCGGCGCCGAGCCCGCGTACACCTTCACGCAGTCGGGCCCCAGGGCCTCGGCCAGGCGCTCACCCACTCCGCCCTGATCGCACAGCAGCAGCCAGGTGCCGCCCGAGGGCCCGGCGGCGGACCCCTTGCGCTCGGAGGGTGCCCACTCCACCCCGTACAGCTCGCCCCGCACGCCCTGCTCGGGCTTGCTGGCGGGGACCTCCACCACCACCGTCGCGGGACGCGTGGACTCGGACGCCACGGCGGGCACCCAGTACCGCTGGCGTTGCCACGGGTAGTGCGGCAGCTCCACCTTGCGGCGCGCCGGCTCCGGGTCCACCTTGCGCCAGTCCAGCGGGTAGCCGTGCACGAACAGGCGACCCAGGGTCCCCAGCAGCTGCTCCAGGTCATCCCGGCCCTTGCGCAGCGAGGGGAGGTACGCCGGCCCCTCGCCCAGGCAGGCCCGTCCGAGCCCCAGCAGCGTGGTGTGGGGGCCCACCTCCACGAAGGTGTCGATGCCCAGCCCGCGCAGGGACTCCAGGCCCTGCTGGAAGCGCACGGCCTCGCGCGCATGGCGGCGCCAGTAGCCCGGGGCGCCCAGCTCGCCGGGCCCCACCGGCCGGCCGGTCACGTTGGAGATGAGCGGCAGCTTCGCGGGCGACAGCGTCAACCCCGCCGCCTTCGTCTCCAGGGCGCCGAGCATCGGCTCCAGCAGCGGCGAGTGGAAGGCGTGCGAGACGTTGAGCCGCCGCACGGCGATGCCCTGGGCCTCCAGCGCCGAGGTGATGTGCGCCACCGCCTCGCCCTCGCCCGAGAGGGACAGCTGGCCCGGGGCGTTGTACGCGGCGATGGACACCCGGTCCCGGAAGGGCGCGAGCAGCGGGGCCACCTGCTCCTCGGTGGCGAACACCGTGGCCATGACGCCCCCGGCGGGCAGCGCCTGCATGAGGCGTCCGCGCTCGGCGATGAGCTCCAGCGCGTCCTCCATGGAGAGGATGCCCGCCACGCACGCGGCGGCGAACTCGCCCACGCTGTGCCCCATGACGGCATCCGGCACCACGCCCCACGAGCGCCACACCTCCGCCAGCGCGTACTCCAGCGCGAACAGGGCCGGCTGGCTGTAGAGGGTCTGATCGATGGGAGACGGCGCTCCTTCCTTGGGGAAGAGCACCGAGAGCAGATCCATCCTCGGCTTCAGCTTCGCGGCGCAGCGGTCGAGCGCCTCACGGTAGACCTCGGACGTCTCGTAGAGCCTCCGCCCCATGCCGGTGAACTGCGAGCCCTGCCCGGTGAAGAGGAAGGCCACCTTTGGAGCGGTGTTCCCCGCCTTGCCATGGGCCACCTGCTCCGGCTTGGAGCCCGAGGCGAAGGCCTTCAAGCCCGTGGTCAGCGCCTCCGTCGAACCGCCCGCCACCGCCAGCCGGAACGGGAGCCGGGCCCGGGTGGTGTTGGCGGTGAAGCACACGTCCGCCACGTCCAGCTCCGGGTGGGCACCGAGGTGCTCGGCGTGGCGGCGCGCCAGCTCCACCAGGGCCTCCTCGCTCCGGGCCGAGAGCGTCAGCAGGTGCCCGGGACGCGCGGCCGGAACCTGCTCGGGAGCCGCCTTCGGAGGTGCCTCCTCCAGGATGACGTGGGCGTTCGTCCCGCTCATGCCGAACGAGCTCACCCCCGCGCGCCTGGGCGCTTCGCCCCGCGCCCACGGCTGCTGCTCGGTGGGGACGAAGAACGGCGTGCCCTCCAGCTGGATGCGCGGGTTGAGCCGGCTGAAGTTCAGGTGCCGGGGGATGGCCTGGTGCCGGAGCGCCAGCACCGCCTTGATGAGCCCCGCGACGCCCGCCGCCGCCTCCAGGTGCCCCAGGTTCGTCTTCACCGACGCGAGCGCGCACCGGGAGCCGTCCTCCCTCGGCTTGCCCAGCACGTCGATCAGCGCCTCGACCTCGATGGGATCTCCCAGCGGGGTGCCGGTGCCATGCGCCTCCACATAACCAATGGAGGAAGGTTCCACGCGCGCGCTGGCCAGCGCCTGCCGCAGCAGGGCCTGCTGCGCGAGCACGTTGGGCGCGGTGAAGCCCGTGGAGCGGCCATCCTGGTTGATGGCGGAGCCCCGGATGATGGCGAGGATGTCGTCCCCCTGCGCCTTCGCGTCCGACAGGCGCTTGAGCACCACGACGCCGCAGCCCTCGCCGCGCACGAAGCCATTGGCCCGCGCGTCGAAGGCGCTGCACCGCCCATTCGGAGAGAGCGCCTGCATGCGCACGAGCCCCTCCGTGATGAACGAGTCCAGGATGAGGTTCACCCCGCCGGCGAGCGCCAGGTTGCACTCGCCACCGCGCAGGCTCTGGCAGGCCAGGTGCACCGCGACGAGCGACGAGGAGCAGGCCGTGTCCACGGCGAGGCTCGGCCCCTGCAACCCGAGCAGGTAGGAGAGGCGCCCGGGCGGGAAGCAGTGGCCGTTGCCCGTGACGAAGTAGGCGTCCACCTGGCCCGGCGCCGAGGGCAACAGCCGCTCGTAGTCATTGCCGGTGAGGCCCACGAAGACGCCCGTGGGCGAGCCCGCCAGCCGCTCCGGATCCACCCCCGCGTGCTCCAGGGCCTCCCAGACGACCTCCAGCAGCAGCCGCTGTTGCGGATCCAGACTGGCGGCCTCGCGTGGGGAGATGCCGAAGAAGCCCGCGTCGAAGCCGCTCACATCGTCCAGGTAGCCGCCCCAGCGCGCCCCCGAGCCCTCCGCTCCCGAGCGGCGCGAGGCCGGCTCGCGGCGGATGGCCTCGCGCCCCTCCGCCAGCAGCTTCCAGTAGGCCTCCGGCGTGTCCGCGCCTCCCGGGAAGCGGCAGCCCATCCCCACGATGGCGATGGGCTCGGTGCGAGCCAGCTCCAGCGCGTCGATGCGGGCCTGCATCTTCTGCATGGCCAGCACCGCGCGCGCCAGGCGCTGCTTGAGCTCGTCCTTGACGTCGTCACTCACTTCGCGTCCTCCCAGGACGACAGCACGTCATCCATCAGTCCCATCAGGGCCTCTTCCGACAACGCGGCGATCTGCTCCATGCCCGGCTCCGTGCCCTTGGGTTCGAGACTCCTGGGTTTCTCCACCTCGTGCTTCCCGTTCCCGTTCCCGTTCGCGACGGCCCTGGGCTCCACCACCGGGGTACGCGGCTCCACCGCGGGGCGGGGCTTGGAGGGGGTCACCTCGCGCGAGGGCGCGGCGAGCCCCAGCTGGCCCAGGAGGAACGTGGTCAGCGCGGCGAGGGTGGAGTGCGCCCACAGCAGCGTCGCCGACAGCTTCAGCTCCAGCACGGACTCGATGCGGTTGCGCAACTCCAGGCTCATCAACGAGTCGAGCCCCAGGCTGCGGAACGGATCATGCCGCCCCACGCGCCCCGGTTCGATCCGCAGCACCTGGGCGAGCCGCTCCCGCAGGTAGTTCTCCAGCAGGCCCGTGCGCGCGCCCGGCTCGGAGCGCCGCAGTTGCAGCAGCAGCTCGGAGCGGCTCCGGGACGTGGCGCCCTCCGCCTGAGCGGCCAGCTCCTCCCAGACGCGCAGCGAGGCCGCGCTGGGGAAGAACTCCAGCCACTGGCGCACGTCGAGCGCCACCGCGGCCGGCTGCACCGCGCCCTCCTTCAACAACCGCTCCAGCAGCGCCTCGCCCTGTTTCGGGGAGAAGCTCGCCATGCCCCGGTATGCCAGGCGCTCGCCCCGGTTGGACTGCGCCACGGCCAGGCCCACCTCGGAGAAGGGCCCCCAGTTGATGCTCAGCGCCGGCAGGCCCTGCTGGCGCCGGTGGTGCGCCAGCGCGTCCATGGCCGCGTTCGCCGCGGCGTAGTTGCTCTGGCCCGGCGTCCCCAGCAGCGAGGCCACCGAGGAGTACAGGACGAAGAAGTCCAGCGGCTCCTCGCGGGTGAGGGCATGCAGGTTCCACGCGCCCTGGATCTTCGGGGTCATCACCAGACGGAACCGCTCGGGATCCTGGTGCTCGACGATGCCGTCATCGAGCACGCCCGCGCAGTGCAGCACCCCGCGCAGCGGCGGCAGCTCCGCGCGCGTGCGGGCCAGGACGTCGGACATCCGCACCATGTCCGCCACGTCCGCCCGGGCGATCTCCACCCGCACGCCCTGGGCCTCCAGGGACTGGATGACTTCCCGGGCGGACTCGGACACGCCGCTGCGTCCCACCAGCAGCAGGGTGCGCGCGCCGCGCTCCACCAGCCACCGGGCCGCCGACAGCCCCAGTCCCCCGAGGCCGCCGGTGATGAGGTACGTCGCGTCCGGCAGCACCTGGAAGTGGTGCCGGGGCACGACGAGGCGCAGCTCTGGATCCTCCATGGAGATGACCAGCCGGCCCGTGTGCAGGCCCTGCGCCATGGTGCGGAAGGCGTCGGTGACACGCGAGACGGGGAAGCACTGGTGGGGCAAGGGCTTCAACACGCCCGCCTCCACCTGCTCCACCACCTCCCGGAGCAGCTGGCCGCACAGCACCGGCCGCCGCATCCGGAGCCCCACCATGTCCACGGTCATGTACGAGAAGGGCTGGCGGGGTTGGCGGATGGCCCGCGGATCCACCCCGTGGCCCTCGTGGGCGTCGTTCTGGCCCACGTCCAGGAAGCGGCCTTCGGGTGCCAGCACCTCCAGGCCGCGCGAGACGGCCTCTCCGGAGAGCGAGTTGAGCACCACGTCCACGCCCTCGCCCCGGGTGATCGCCCGCACCTCGTCGACGAAGGCCAGCGAGCGCGAGTCCATGACGTGCGCGATGCCCAGTGAGCGCAGCAGCTCCCGCTTCTCCGGCGTGCCCGCCGTGGCGAGGATCTCCGCTCCCACGGCCTGGGCCACCTGCACCGCCGCGAGCCCCAATCCCCCCGCGGCCGAGTGGATGAGGACGCGCTCGCCCCGGCGCAGCCGGCCGAGGTAGTTCAACGCGTACCACGCCATCAGGAAGACGCCCGGCAGCGTGCTCGCCTCCATCGGGCCCAGCCCTCGCGGGAGGGGCACGACGAGGCGCGCGTCCGTGACGATGTGGGAGGCGAGGCTCCCGGGCGCGAAGGCCATCACGGGCTGTCCCACGGACAGGCCCGTCACACCCTCGCCCAGGGCCACCACGCGGCCGGCGCAGTCCAGGCCCAGCATCATGGGATCGGGCCGGTCCTGGGGCGTGAAGCCCATGGCCTTCATCACGTCGGCGAAGCTGAGGCCCGCCGCGTCGACCTGGACCTCCACCTCTCCCGGGCCGGGCGGGCGCCGCTCCGTGGCACGCACCACCAGTCCGCCGATGATGCCGGACGGGGGAATCTCCACCCGGAAGTGGCGGCCCGTGGCGGGCAGCGTCGGCACTTCCGGCACCAGCCCCTCGACATGAGGCGGACGCCGGATGAGCCGCGCCGCGTACCGCCCGTCCGCGCGCAGGGCCACCTGCTCGTCGCCCGGCTCCGCGGCCAGCTCGCGCTCCAGGGACTCCACGCCCCCCGCGCCCGAGGACGGATCCAGATCCAGGCACGTGCAGCGCAGCTCCGGGTGCTCATGGCCGATGGAGCGGCCCAACCCCCAGAGCGCCGCCTGGAGCGCGCCGCCCACCGGAGAGCCCGCCACCGCCCAGGCACCACGCGTCACCAGCCACAGGTGCGGAGGCTCGCGCCACCCGAACCGCAGCAGCGACTGCACCACCCGCAGCGCGCCGCCGCAGGCCCGCACCGTCTCCTCGAGGGCCCGCTCGCCCGACACCTCCGTCGCGGGCAGATCCAACCCCCACAGGTACACCACGCCCGCGCAGTCCCGGGCCTCGGGGAAGCCCTCCGCGAGCACGGTGTCCAGGTCCGCGCGCGAGCCCGGGGCCACCGTGTAGTGGCCCGGACCGAGCTTGCGCGCCGCCACCCCGGCCTCCACGCGGACGCAGGGCTCGCCCCGAGCCTCCAGCAGGGCCGCGAGCTCCCGGCCCCGCCCTCCCCGGTCCATGAAGATGAGCCAGGGCGCGCCCTCCTCGCCGCACCTGGGCCTCGGGGACAGCGCCACCTTGCGCCACGTCAGCTCGAAGAGCGAGCGGTCCTGCTCGCCCCGGGCCTTGTCGGTGCGCGCCGGCAGCACCATCAGCGACAGCCCCTCCACCCGCGCGATGGGCGCCCCCTGCTCATCCATCAGGAGGATGTCTCCCTCGAGGGTCGTGCCCTGACGCTCGGGCGCCTTCGACTCCAGGCGCGCATGCGCCCACCGGGGCGCCACCCCGCGGCGCGTGACGACGAAGCGCCGCACCCAGACGGGGACGATGGTGGACTCGGCCATCGGCGCCGCGGCCAGCATCACCTGCAGGGCCGCGTCCAGGAGCGCGGAGTGCAGGCCGCTCACCTTGCCGAGCGACGGCGGGGTGTCGATCCGCCCCAGCGCCTCGCCGTCGCGGCGCCACACCTCCTGGAGCCCCCGGAACGCGGGCCCGTACTGGAGGCCGCGCTTGTCCATCTCGAAGTAGAACACGTCGCCCAGGAGCATCTCGCGGCACCGCCCCTGGACCTCCTCCAGCGACACGCAAGCCGACAGGGCCGCCTCGGACGCGTCCAACGTCCGCACGCTCCCGGTGACGTGGGTCGTCCAGACCTCCGGCCCGGCCACACCGGGGGTGGGAACGAAGCTGGAGACCTTGAAGGAAGCGCTCCTTCCCTCCTCGCGGGGCTCCAGCAACAGCTCGGCCATCCGCGCCTGCTCATCGGGCAGCACCAGCGCCTCGTCGAGCTGCATTCCCTCGACGACCCAGGGACCGGAGCCGAGCGACGCATGGGACGCCGACAGCGCCCAGTCCAGGTAGGCCGCGGCCGGGAGGATGGCGGAGCCCTGCACCCGGTGGTCCTTCAAGTAGGGCAGGTGCTCCAGGCCCAGCTCCACGTCCCAGAAGATGGCTCCGGGCCGCAGGGAGGAGTGACGGGGAATGCCCGGCAGCGACTGGCCGCGGCTCGCCGAGGACTCTTGATGGGAACGCTTCGACGTCCCCGCCTGGAACCAGAAGTGCTGACGCTGCCAGGGGTAGTCCGGCAGCCGCACGAAGCGGCCTCCCTCGCGATGCAGCGCCGTCCACTCCACCTCCCGGCCCGCCGCGTAGAGGATGCCGAGCGTCTCCAGCATCACCTCGCGCTCGGGTTGCTCGCGCCGCACGGACGGCAGCACCGAGCCCTCCATGCTCAGGTGGGAGAGCGTCTGCTCGATGGAGGGCAGCAGCACCGGGTGCGGGCTCACCTCCACGAAGAGCGAGTGCCCGGAGCCGACCAGCTGCTCCACCACGGGTGACAGCAGCACGGGCTCCCTCAGGTTGCGCACCCAGTAGGAGGGATCCAGGCCCGAGCCGTCCGTCATCTCCCCCAGCACCGTGGAGAACAGCGGCACGTCGCCACGCCGGGGCGCCAGGCCCTCCAGCGCGTGCAGCAGCTCCTCGCGCAGCGGCTCCATCTGCGGGCTGTGCGACGCCACGTCCACCTTCACCCGGCGGCAGAAGACCTGGTTGGCCTCCAGCGTCTCCAGCACGTGGGTGAGCGCCTGGACCTCACCGGAGAGCACCGTGGAGCGGGGGCTGTTGCTGGCCGCCACGGAGATCCGGTCCTCCAGACCGATGATGGCCGCGCGCGCCTCCTCCAGCGTCAGCTCCGTCACCGCCATGGCGCCCTGGCCGCTCAACCGGCGTAGCAACAGGCTGCGGCGGCAGATGATGCGGGCCGCGTCCACCAGATCGAGCGCCCCGGCCACGTGCGCCGCGGCCACCTCGCCCATGCTGTGGCCCACCACCACGTCGGGCACCACGCCCCACGCGCGCCACAGCCGGGCCAGCGCCACCTGCACGGAGAAGAGCGCGGGCTGCACCTGGTCGATGCGCTCCATCCACGCACCGTCGTCCGAGGACAGGAGCTCCAGCAACGACCAGTCCACGAAGCGGCGCAGCGCACCGTCGCACTGTTCGATGGCCGAGCGGAACACGGGCTCCTCGGCCAGCAGCCGGCGCCCCATGCCGAGCCACTGGGAGCCCTGGCCCGGGAAGATGAACACCACGGGCTGGTGCCGGCCATCGGCGCGGCGCGTCATGGCGACCCCCGGGCGCATCTCCCCGCGGATGAAGGCGGCCAGGCCGTCGCGCACGTCGGCGGTGGTGCGGACCATCAGCGCCAGGCGGTAGTGCAGGTGGGCGCGGTGCACGGCGGCCGAGTAGCAGACGTCATGCAGCGACAGCGGGCGCTCCTCCAGACGCTTCAGCAGCAGGTTCGCGCTCTCCACGAGCGCCTCGGGCGTCTGCGCGGACAGGGGCAACAGCTCCGTGCGTCCCGGCACCTCGGCGTGCCACTCCCCGGAGGGCAGCTCGGCCACCGGCACCTCCGGCGGAGGGAGCGCCGTCCAGCGCACCTGGACGCCCCGCGCGTGCAGGGCCCCGAGCGCCTCCAGCATCGCCGCGCGCGGCTCGTCGCGCCGCATCGAGCCCACCGCCAGTCCCCCCGTACGTCCGGCCTTGCGCAGCAGTTGCTCCACCGGGCGGATCAGCGACGGGTGGGGGCTGAGCTCCACGAAGGTGTCGACGCCCTCGCCCACCAGCCGCTCCATGGCCTGGGTGAAGCGCACCGGCTGGCGCAGGGTGCGGATGCGCGTGTCACCCGCGAGGCATGAAATCCAACGCCCCTCCAGCCCGCGGGCCCGCAGCCGCTCCTGGGCCTTCTCCAGCTCGTCGCGCAGCGAGTCCCACTGCCGCAGGCGGCTGGCGCGGTACACCATCCACACCGCGTCGGCGGCCTCCAGCCCCCCGGCGATGCACGCGGCGGCCACCTCGCCCACGCCGTGGCCCACCACCACCTCGGGCTCCACGCCCCAGGAGCGCCACAGGGCCGCGAGCCCCAGCTGCATCGCGAGCGTCAGCGGCTCGGCGGCGTCCTCGTCCAAGCGCACCCGCGTGCCCGGCTCCCGCAGCGCCCCCACCAGGGACCAGCCGGCCAGCGGCATGAAGGTCTTGTCCAGCGTCTCCACGCAGGCGCGGAACACCGGCTCCGTGGCGAGCAGCTCGCGGCCCATGGAGGGCCACTGCGAGCCCTGGGGCGCGCAGAGGAAGGCCAGGCGCGGCGGCGCCCCGGCCTCGCTGGTGAAGAGTCCGGCCCGGCGCTTTCCCTGCCGGAGGGCCTTGAGCTGCGCCGTCAGCTCCGCGCGCGTGCGGAAGGTGAGGGCCGCGCGGTGGGGCCCGCGTCCGGCGCGCAGGGCCCAGGTGCGGCACAGGTCGCGCAGGCACACCGGCTCCTGCTCGTGCAGCACCAGGGCCTCCGCCTTCGCCGCCTGGGCCAGCAGCGCCTCCGCGCTGTCCGCCGCCAGCGGCAGCAGCTCCTCGCGCCCCACCGGAGACTCCTCCAGCACCACGTGGGCGTTGGTGCCGCCCCAGCCGAACGCGCTCACCCCCGCCGTCGCCGGCTCGTCCTCTCCGGGCCACGGCATCAGCCGCTGCGGCAGGCTCAGCCGCAGCTCGCCGAAGGGAATGCGCGGGTTGGGCTCGCCATGCATCATGTGCGGCGGCACCAGCCGGCGCGACAGGGAGAGCGCCACCTTGATGAGGCCCGCGATGCCCGCCGCGCCCTCCAGGTGCCCGATGTTGGCCTTCACCGAGCCGATCAGCAGCGGCCGGTCGGCCGCCCTCCCCTCGCCCAGCGCGGACCCGAGCGCGCTCGCCTCGGTGGGATCTCCCAGCGCCGTGCCCGTGCCGTGCGTCTCCACGTAGTGCACGCGGCTGGGGGGCACTCCGGCGCGCTCGTACGCCTCGTGCAGCAGCGCCGCCTGTCCCGGCACGCTCGGCGCGGTGAGCCCGTTGCCCGTGCCGTTGTTGTTCACCGCGCTGCCGCGGATGATGCAGTAGATGCGCGCGCCCGAGGCGAGCGCGGCCGACAGCGGCTGCAGCACCACCAGCCCCGCGCCCTCGCCCCGTCCGAAGCCATCCGCGCCCACCGCGAACGCCTTGCTGCGGCCATCCGGTGACAGGCCGCCGAACTTGGACAGCAGCACGTTCGCCTCGGGCGAGAACATCAGGTTGGCGCCACCCACCAGCGCCATCCGGCACTCCCCCGCGCGCAGGCTCTGGCAGGCCAGGTGCACCGCCACCAGCGACGAGGAGCACGCCGTGTCCACCGACAGGCTCGGCCCGCGCAGCCCCAGCACGTAGGACAGGCGGTTGGCCACGATGTTGAGCGACTGGCCCGTCGAGCTGTGCAGCGTCACCGCCGCGCGATCCGTCAGGTGCCTGTCCGCGTACTCGTGCCAGATGGCGCCCATGAACACGCCCGTGCGCGAGCCCTTCAGGCTCGAGGACGGCACGCCCGCGTCCTCCAGCGCCTCCCAGCACACCTCCAACATCAACCGCTGCTGCGGATCCATCTCCGCCGCCTCGCGCGGGGAGATGCCGAAGAAGAGCGGATCGAACTGGCTCACCCCGTCCAGGAAGTAGCCGTGCCGCGTCACCATCTTCCCCGGCGCCTGCGGATCCGCGTCGTACCAGGCCGTGTTGTCCCAGCGATCCGGCGGCACCTCCCGGAGCAGATCCCTCTTGTCACACAGCAGCCGCCAGAACGCTTCCGCGTCCGGCGCGCCCGGGAAGCGGCACGCCAGCCCGACCACGGCGATGGGTTCCGCGCCCTGGGCATGCGCGGCTCCTGCCTCGGCTCCCCCCAGCTCCTGCTCCAACTTGGTGGAACCGGCGCCGAGCCCCAGCTGGATCTCGCTCTCCGTCATGAGTTGCCTTCCTGTGACCGACAACGGTCCACTGCGAGCTTGGTGAGTGTCAACCGCCAGACTGTCAATGAATTACGACTCTCACGGGGTTCGCGTGGTTTGCCATCCAGCGCTCAGGTCGTCTCAAGGATGCCATTCCCCCCCGCCAGGTTGCCGGACGCCAATAAACCCAGAGATGCGGCACTCGGACTCGGCATGCCCCAAAATCTCATGTCTTTTTTTGCAGGGGGAGCGGGTAAAGGCAGACCCCCACCCTTTACGGGAGATCCAGGACTCCAGACGTACCGGGGTCTCCCAAACCGATTCCGCCAATTCCAGACAGAACTCAGTTCGCCAGCTTTTCGATTTCTTCAGGGCTGAAGCCTGCCTCTGAAAGAATTTTGTGAGAGTGCTGTCCAAGAGTGGGAGGAGGCCGCAAGGGTGTCTCTCCCATTCGCAGTGGTGTGAGGAGATGGATCACCTTCCGTCCCCGCTGAGAGTCTTCAGACTCGATGAAAAGGCCACGCGCGCGGAGCTGGGGATCCTCCAACACCTCATCGCCCTCGAGGACGGGTTCGACACACAGGTCCCTGCCCGCGAAGCGCTCCTTCCAATGGGACAAGGGGTGCTCGGCGAAGATGCGAGTGAACTCAGACTTCACTCTCAGACCGGCCTCACCCGTGTCGTAGGCGTCCGCGAGGAGCTCCGGGCGGCCCAAAACCTCACACACACCGGCGAGGAACTTGGGCTCCAGCGCGCCCACGGACAGGTAGCGGCCATCGCTGGTGCGGTACAGGCCATAGCAGGCATAGCCGCCGTTGAGGGCCTCGCGGCCGCGGCGCAGGGGTTGGCCGTGCTCGCCCATGACGAGCCGCGCCGCCAGGTGCATGTGGAGGAAGGCCAGGGCGCCATCCGTCATGGACACGTCCACGAGGCGGCCCTCCCCGGTGCGCTCGCGCTCGTGGAGCGCCGCGAGGATGCCCACCAGCGCGAAGAGGCTGCCGCCGCCGATGTCGCCGAGCTGCACGCCCGGGAAGGCCGGTGCGCCCTCCGCGTCCCCGCCGTAGCCGAGCACGCCCGCGCGCGCCGCGTAGTTGATGTCGTGCCCCGCCTTGAGCCGGTCCGGCCCCGTCTGCCCATAACCGGAGATGGCGCAGTAGACGAGCCGGGGGTTCTGCTCGCGCAGCACGCTCCAGCCCACGCCCAGCTTGTCCATCACACCAGGCCGGAAGCTCTCCACCAGCACGTCGTAGCCGCGCACCAGCCGCTTCAAGGCCTCGCGCCCCTCGGGGGACTTGAGGTTGAGCACCAGCGAGCGCTTGTTGCGGTTGAGGCCGTAGTAGAGCGCGCTCTCGTCGTCGCGCATCGGCGGCATCTGGCGGATGTAGTCACCGCCGTCGGGGTCCTCGACCTTGTCCACCGTGGCGCCCAGGTCGGCGAGCACCAGCGTGGCGTACGGGCCCGGCAGCAGCCGGGACAGATCCAGGACCTTGAGCCCGGACAGGGGAAGCGTGTTCATGTTGGGGGAGTGGGGGGCTGGGGGGAGATGCGGACAAAAAAGAAGCGGCGCGGCCCCGGAGAGGAGCTCGCGCCGCCCGAGGAGACTCGCGCCTGGAGGCGCGGCTCCGGCGATTCTAGCCGAGCAGCTTCGCCAGCTTCATGGCGAGGCCCATGTCCATCGGCTTGAACTTGAGCTTGCCCTGCATGGCGGCCATCTGGGCGTTGAGCTGCTTGGCGCGGATCTTCACGAAGTCGTCGTTGCTGACGGTGATGGTCATCTTCGGGGTGCCCTCGGCGCCCTTGGAGACCCAGTCGGCCGGCTTGGTGCAGTCCAGCGTCCAGGTGCCCCCGTTGTCGCCGGTGATGTTGAAGTGGATGACCGAGTTGATGTCCTTGGCCAGCTGCGGGTTCTGCTGCAGCGTGGTCGGGATGTCCTTCTCGATGATCTCCTGAGCGTTCGACATGGCACTCTCCTTTGGAGGATTGACTGCTGAATCAACGACGGGCGGACCGTAATGATGGTACCCGGGCAGGTCAAGCCAGCTGGCGCCCCTCAGCGTCCGGCACTGGCCTGGGCTTGCCCCAGTGAACGCCGGACCATCTCCAGCAGGTCGTTGAGCTCGAAGGGCTTGGCCAGGTGGCCCACCGCGCCGATGTCCGTGGCCTTGCTGCCCACGTTGCGATCCGCACTCAGGACGATGAGCGGGATGTTGGCCACGTTCGGCTTCTGCCTCATCCGCTGGGCGAACTCCCAGCCGTCCATCACCGGCATCATCAGGTCCAACAGGATGAGCTGGGGAGGATCCGGCTCGAGGCGCTCCAGCGCCTCCTTTCCGTTGCGGGCGCGGCGAATCTCGAAGCCCTCGGCCTCGAGAATCTCGGAGAGGGCCTCGAGGATGTCGGGGTCGTCATCGACCACCAGCACGACACTGGCATCAGGGTGCTGAGAGTGAGCTGAGGACAGATTTTTCTCCTGAGGTTGCGCGCACCCAGATTTTCGCCGAATCCGAGCGGAAGGGTACGGAAGATATCAACTGGTACGAGGGGCAGGTTGGCAGGCTCGTTGCAAAATCGACAGTGCCTGCCCACCGTTCTCCTAACCCATGGACCAGGAGACGGCAGGCGTGAGGGAAGAGGGGGAGCAGCGGGTGGTGGCCGGGGAGGATGCGCCCGGATTCGCCATCCTCTCGCGTCGAGGTCATCTGCGCGAGGTGGATGGACGGATGCGGGCCCACCTGGGGGTGGCACAGCTGCCCGAAGCCGTGGGCTCGCTGGAGGAGCTGCTGAGGGGCGTGGGCTTCCGCCAGCGGCCAGGTGCGGATCTGTGGGAGCACGAGGGGCGGCTGCTCCGGGCGGGCGAGCGCCCCCTGGAGGACGGAGCGAGGCTGTTGTGGACGCTGCCCGTCGAGGGGGATGAGGAGCTCGTCCGGCGCCGGGTGCGCTATCTGGGGCTGGCCTCTCATGATCTGCGGGGCTCCCTGGCGAACGTGCGCTCCTATGCCGCCCTGCTGCTCAATGGCCGCATCCCGCTCGAGCCCAAGGCCAAACGCGGGTTGGAGACCATTCTCCGGAACACGGACCGGGCCCTGTCCTTCGCCCAGGATTTCTTCGATGCGAGCCGGGCCGACCTCGGCATGCTGGCGTGCGAGGCGGAGAAACAGGCGCTCGAACCGCTGCTGGCCCAGGCGGTGGAGCACCAGCTGGAGGCGGCGGGCGCGGCGAGCGTGGGCCTGAGCCTGGAGCTGCCCGGCACGGCCCTGCCCGAGGTGGAGGTGGACGGAGGCCGTGTGCAGCACGCCGTGGAGGCCTTCATCCGCCACCACCTGCTGCACGTCCAGCCCGGGGAGCAGTTGAGGGTGCGGGCGAGGCCGGAGGATGGGGGCCTGCGGGTGGAGGTACGGCGTGACGGCGTGCCTCCCTCGGAGGAGGAGACCGCCCTCACCTTCGCGCGGGAGGAGCGCGCCTTCCGGGAGAAGAAGCTGGAGGATCCGCTGCGGCTGGGCCTCGCGCGGCAGGAGATCGAGGCGCTGGGCGGCTCCGTGGGGGTGACGGCGGACGAGGGAGGGATCACCCTCTTCCTTACACTCCCCATCGCACTCGCTTCCTCGGCGAGCGCCCAGGCCTGAGCCTCCCGATCGTCTTGCTGGCGACCCGCGCCCTCCGAGGCTATCCTGCCCCGGCCTTTTCCAAGGAGTGCGAGATGGGTCTGAAGATGTCGGAGATTCTGCTGATCATGGGGGTGCTGCTGCTCCTCTTCGGAGGCTCGCGCCTGCCGCAGCTCGGCTCCGCGCTGGGAAGCGCCATCCGCAACTTCAAGCGCGGCTTCGGTGGCGAGGAGGCCCCCGCCGCCGAGGACAAGAAGCCGTCGGGGACGCTGGCGAGCGGCGGTGGCGTGGACAAGGACGTCAACGCCCGCAGCACCACCACCACCACCCACCAGGGCTGAGAGCCCGGTCCATCGCCGTACCAAGCGCCCGCTCGGCCCGCCCTCCTGGGGTGAGGCTGAACGGGCGTCGCCGCTCCAGCAGCGGCCAGCCGGCCGGGCGCCCGCTCAATCGGCGGTGTCGCCCTCGTAGAGGCTGTCCAGCAGGGCCTTGTGCTTGAGGCTGACGTGCTTGCGCTTCACCTTGAGGCTGGGCGTCAGCTCGCCGGTCTCCTGGCTGAAGTCGGCGTCCATCACCGCGAAGCGCTTGAGCGTGCTGTAGGACGGCAGCCCCGAGTTCACCTTGTCGAGGATCTCCTGCACCGCGGCGCGGAGCTCCGGCCGCCGGCACAGCTCCGCGTAGGAGCCGGGCGTCACGCCCTTGTCGGTGAGCAGCTTGCGCGCGGGCTCCTCGGCCACCGTGATGAGCGCCACCAGGTACTTGCGCTTGTCGCCATGCACCACCGCCTGGCTGATGAGCGGGAACGTCTTGAGCGTGTTCTCGAGGTTCTGCGGCGCGATGTTCTTGCCGCCGGCGGTGACGATGATGTCCTTCTTGCGATCCGTGATGCGGACGTAGCCCTCCGCGTCCACCTCGCCGATGTCCCCGGTGTGGTACCAGCCATCCGGCTCGAGATCCTCCGCGGTGGCCGCGTCGTCCTTGTAGTAGCCCTTCATCACCCCGGGGCCGCGGATGAGGATCTCCCCATCCGGAGCGATCTTCACCTCGGTGCCGGGCAGCGGCGGGCCCACGGTGCCGATCTTGATCTTCTCCGGCAGGTTGACGCAGGTGGCGGCCGACGTCTCGGTGAGGCCGTAGCCCTCCAGCACCTTGAAGCCGAGCAGCTCGAAGAAGTACGCGATCTTCCGCGACAGCGGCGCGCCACCGGAGATGAACAGGCGCATGTTGCCACCCAGCTTCTCGTCGAGCGCGGCGCGCACCTTGGAGAACACCAGCTTGCGCGCCAGGGCGAGGCCCAGTTGGGGCGGCTCGCGGCCCTGGAGCTTCGCCTCCACGTACTCGTCGAAGAGGGAGAACGCCCAGCGGAACAGGCGGCCCTTCAAGCCCGGGGCAGAGGAGCCGTTGGCCACCACGCCGTTGTAGACCTTCTCGAAGACGCGCGGCACGGCCGGGAGGATGGTGGGGCGCGTCTCCGCCAGGTTGGCCAGCAGCTTGTCCGTGCTCTCGGCGAACACCATCCGGAAGCCCATGGACAGCCAGGAGGCCTTCACCACCTGCCCGAAGGAGTGCGCCAGGGGCAGGAACATCATCACCGCGTCGGTGGGCGCCATCACCCCGATGCGCTTCACCCCATTGGCCTCGTAGGCCCAGTTGCCGTGGGTGAGGAGCACGCCCTTGGGATCGCCCGTGGTGCCGGAGGTGTAGATGATGCTGCAGATGTCGTCGGCCTTCATGGAGCGCACCCGCTCCTCGAAGGACTCGGGCCGGGCCGCATGGGCCTCGCGTCCCCGGGCCATCAGGTCCTCCAGCGTCAGCTCCGCGTCGCCGGAGGCCGGGCCCTCGAAGAGGACCACCTCGCGCACGCTGGGACACTCGGCGAGCTTCTGCCTCAGGCGGGTGGCGCGCCCGGCCTGCTTGGGCGTCTTCTCGTCATGGTCCACGAAGACGAGCGATGACTCGGAGTGGTTGAGGATGTAGCGGACCTCGTCCGGGGTGTTGGACGCGTAGATGGGGACGGTGATGGCCCGCGCCGCGTAGATGGCCAGATCACACACCACCCACCGCAGGCTGGTGTCGGCGAAGATGGCGACCCGGTCTCCCGGCTTCACCCCTCGAGCGAGGAGCCCGGCGGACAGCGCCTTCACGTCCTCGAGGATGTGCCCCCACGTGACGTCCTCCCAGCGGCCCCCCGTCTTCCAACTCGCACCGACCTTCGTGGGAGCTTGAGCCCGTTGCAGCAACAGCTCGACGAGGTTGCCCACGGGCGCGGTGGAGGGGGCCAGCTGGGTCTCGGCTCTCATTTGAGTTCCTCCTCGATGGCGGCCTGGACCTTCTTCGCCCACCCCTGGACGCGTTGACCCTCGGCCGGGTCATACCCCACGCTGCCCTGGGTCACCTTGAGGATGGCCTCGTGCGCCTGCTTCTCCTCGCCATCGGCGAGCAGCGTCTCGGCCAGGTACAGCCAGCCCCGAAGCTGCTCGGGATGTTTCGCGATGGCCTTCTGGTAGAGCGAGGCGGACTTCTTCAGGTCCCTCTTGGGCCACGGCAGCTCATAGAAATAACGGCCCTTGGCCAGAAGAGGTCCTCCACGCTCGAACATCGGGTCGATCTTCAGCGCGGCGTCCAGACGCTCGTTGTACTTGCCCTCCAGCCCCTCGCCGAGCGCCGTGACGATCCCCACCGCCTGCGAGTAGGCACCGATCCCCAGCGCCGCGAAGTACTGGCCCTCGACCCGGTCCGGCGACACCTTCCGGGCGCGATCACCCAGCTCCCACATCTGCTTGCCCAGGCTCTTCTTCGCCTTCGAGTCCGCGGTGCCATCCGCCTGCCACTGTCGAAGCCGGGCCGCGCGCCACAGCACCTCGTAGTCCTCGGGCGTGGCCGCGAGCGCCTTCTGCAGGGCCTCGTCCAGCTGCTTCACCGCGGCGGCATCGTTGCGGCGGGCGTACAGGGCATCCCATGAGGACAGCTCTTCAGGGGACGCGGCCAGCGCTGGCAGGGACACCAGCACGAAAAGAGCAAGTGAAATCGAGCGCATACTCGGCGTGTTAGCACGCGCTTTTCTCCACCAGCAACCCGAGCTCCCCAACGACAAGGGCGGCACCCGCGGTGCCGAAGCACCTCAGGTACCGCCCCGTTGGGTTATGGACATGGAGCCTGTTCCTGGGATCAGGCCGCGTCCGCGGAGGAGGGCTGCTGCTCCTCGTCCTGATTGAAGGCAGCCAGGTAGCGCTCGAGGAAGTTCTTCGTCTTGAGCTCCACCTGCCGTACGCGCTCGCGCGACACACCCCAGCGCTGGCCCAGCTCCTCCAGCGTGCGCGGCTTGTCCTGCGTGAGACGCTCCTGAAGGATGTCCCAGCCCAGGTCGCCAATGCGCTTGCGCACCTTGGCCAGCGCCTCCTGAACCTCCTCGGTCTGCTCGCGGCCCAGGAAGATCTCCGCGGGAGACGGGCCGCCGTCCTCGAGCCGATCCAGGAACGTCGTCTCGCCTTCCTCGTCGATGCTCGCATCGAGCGAGAAGTCCGTCATGCTGCCCCGCTCGGCCTCGCCGCCGCGCACCTGGCTGCGGTTGTCCTTCAGGTAGCGGGTGATGTAGGCGCGGATCCACCACACCGCGTAGGTGGCGAAGCGCACGTTCTTCTTCGGATCGAAGTGCTCGATCGCCTTCATCAGACCCACATTGCCTTCCTGGATGAGGTCATCCAGCCGGGCTCCGCGGTTGGCGAATTTCTTCGCCACCGCCACCACGAAGGCCAGGTTGGACGTCGCGAGCGTCTGTCGCGCCGCTTCATCACCCTTGCGGGCACGCCCGGCCAGCTCGTACTCCTGCTCTCGGGTCAGCTGCGAGTGATCCCCGAGATGGCGCAGGTAGTGCGACAGGCCCTCGGCTCCAAACTTCATCGTCCTGTTCGCCATTTTTCGCGTCCTCCATTCCCTCTTTGACGGACGCGCCCGCCCCAGTTCCGCGTCCACACCACTAGGACGCACAACGAGCCGAAGGGTTTCTCATTTCCGTTCAGGGGTATTTCTCTCGCTTACCCTGTCTACAAGCGTCCAGGGTCTGTCACGGGAGCGTTACAGCCCCTCTTCCCCTCGGGGAAGAGGCCCCTTGCCTCGGAAAACGAGCGCATCCGCGTAGGATCAAGAACGCTTGGGCGCGGGAAAGATTTTCTCGGGGTTCAACATCCCTGAAGGATCGAAGAAGCGCTTCAATTGGCGCTGAAGCTCCAGGACGGGCTCGGGCTGCTCCATCGCCAGATATTCCCGCTTGGCGTGTCCCACCCCATGCTCGCCCGTGATGGTGCCACCCATGGAGACGGTGAGCTCCAGCATGCGCTGGATGGCGGTCTCCACCAGCGCGCGTTGATGGGGCCCCTCGTAGAGGATGTTGGCGTGAAGATTTCCGTCCCCGGCGTGGCCGTACGTGGCCACCAGCAGACCCAGCTCTCCACCCATCTTCTTGAGCGCCTGGATGATGTCGGGAATACGGGACCGGGGTACCACGATGTCCTCGGAGATCTTGTGCGGACGCAACGCGCGCAGGGCGCGTGAAACCATCCGGCGGGCCGCCCAGAGTTTCTCGCGCTGGGACTCGTCCTGGGCGACCAGGACCTCCGTCGCACCGTGCCGCTCGCAGATTTCACCGAGCTGGCCGAGCTCCGCGAACAAGCCGTCCTCCACGTTGCCATCCACCTCGGCGATGACGGCCGAGCCGGCCCCTGGAGGGAAGTTGAAGCCCCGACCATCCACGGCCTCGAGCGCCACCTCGTCGATGAGCTCCAGCGTGCGAGGAAGAATCCCGGCGGCCAGCACGGCGGTGATCGCACGTGCGGCGGTGTGCACCGAGTCGAAAATGACCAGGGCCGTCTTCACGTACCGGGGATTGGGGATGAGCTGGACGGTGATCTCCGTGGCCACGCCGAGCGTGCCCTCGGAGCCCACGAAGAGGCCCACCAGGTCATAGCCGGCCACGCCCTTGATGGTGCGGCGGCCCAGGCGGAGCACCTCGCCGCTCGGCAGCACCCACTCCAGGCCGATGACGTAGTCGCGCGTCACACCGTACTTGAGCGCCCGGGGGCCACCGGCGTTCTCCGCCACGTTGCCCCCCATCGTGCAGAACTCCCACGAGTTCGGATCCGGTGGATAGAAGAGCCCCTGCGCCTCCACGGCCTTCATCAGGTCTCCCGTGATGACGCCCGGCTGCACCACGGCGGTGAGGTCCTCCACCGACACGCTCAGGATGCGGTTCATC
Source organism: Archangium lipolyticum (assembly GCF_024623785.1). Classification (NCBI taxonomy): domain Bacteria; kingdom Pseudomonadati; phylum Myxococcota; class Myxococcia; order Myxococcales; family Archangiaceae; genus Archangium; species Archangium lipolyticum. Next base: position 102,945 of record NZ_JANKBZ010000020.1, on the reverse strand, counting down.
CGCTCCAGGCTCACCGCCACGCCCCCCATCAAGGGCAGCGAGCCACCGCTCTTGCCGCTGCGCGCACCACAGGGCGTGAAGGGGACACCCAACGACTGGCACGTCCGGAAGACGGCCGATACCTGCGCGGTGTTCTCCGGAAACACCACGAGGTCCGGCGGGAAGACGCCGCTGTCGGACTCGTCCTTGGAGTAGTCCTCCCGCGTGGACTCGTCGCGGCGCACCTGGCCGGGCGAGAGCACCTCCACCAGCGCCGCGTGCGCACGCTCCAGGAGCGAGGGCTCGGGCCTGGGGAAGGTCCGCTCCGCTGGCAGCAGCGTCCTGGCTCCGCTCATCGCCTCGCTCCCAGCCGCGCCCACAGCTCGCGGCGCAGTGCTCCGTCCTTGCGCAACTGGCCCTCGTAGGCCTCCGCGTGGGTGCGGGCGTCACGCTGCCGGTCTCCCCGGATGCGCAGGCACGCCTGCTCCGCCTCGATGATGCAGGCGGTGGCGGGGCTCCCCAGCACACGAGCCAGCGACGAGGCCACCTCGCGCGCCAGGTCCTCCTGGAGGATGAGCCGGTGCGCGAAGCAGTCCACCAGCGCGCTCAGCCGGCCAAAGCCCACCACCCGCTTCGACGGCATGTAGGCCACGTGCGCCCGGCCCTCCAGGGGAAGCAGGTGGTGCGGGCACATGGAGTGGAAGCGCAGGTCCGTCACCACCACCAGCTCTCCGGACGAGCCCGGAGGCGCGGGGAACGTCTCCCCCAGCGCCTCCTCCGCCGTGCGTCCGTAGCCATCGAGGAACTCCTCCGCCCAGGCCTCGGCCACCCGCTCGGGAGTCCCCATCAGGTTGGGGTCCCCCTCCTGCTTCAGGCCCGCGGCACGCAGGAAGTCCTGGATGGCCGCGGCCATGGCCGCCCGGTCCGGCTTGCCCGCTCCTTCCCGTCCGGACTTCACGCCTCCTGGGACACGACGCGGTACTCGGGGGTTTCCCACAGGCGAAGCTCCTTTGAGGCCGTCGAGCGGGTGTCCCTCCCGGCCATCGCTATTCAGGGGGCGGGCAACCTACCCGAAGCCGCCACCTGAATCTCGTCTCCGATGACACGTACAGCGTAGATGCGCACCCGCGCGCCGGGATGCGTGGGGCTGTCGCCGGTGCGGACGTCGAAGGCCCAGGCATGCAGGGGGCAATAGAGGAGGCACCCGTCCAGATCCCCCTCCGACAGGGGTCCTCCCCGGTGGGGGCAGGCCTGCTGCACGGCATGCAGGCGTCCGTCCGCACGGACCAGTGCCACCCACTCCTTCCCTACCCTCACCACCGCCCGGCCCCGCTCGTCCAGATCGGCCAGACGCGCCACGGAAATGAAGTTCTCGTTGGCCTGTCCGTCCATCGCGATCCTCGAAGCACCGATAGGATGGGAGGCGCCTCGCCGCTCCCTTGACACCTCTATAGGGGACCAGTAGAGCAGATAATTACCGTTTTCCTGCCCGATGCGAATGCGCGCCCACATCGTTGCACACCTCATCGCCCTGCTCGCGGTGGGGATATGGGTTGCCCAGCCGCTGCTCGCCATCGCGCACGCGCGGGAACACGTGCACCGCTACTGCCCGACGCACCGTGCCTTCGAGGAGGCCTCGGTCAAAAGGGGGACGGCGCGCTCCAGCCAGGTCCAGGAAGCCAGGGCCATCGAGAAGCAGCCGCCCACCACGGTCGGCACCCTGCTCCATGAGGAGTGCGCCTTCGCGTCGGTCAGCGCTCGGCAGGAGCTGCCAGGGCCTCCCGAGGTCCAGCCCGTCGTCCAGGCCTGCCTCGAGGTGAGCCGCCCGGCCACCGCGCCGCCCCGGCCCCTCTGCGCGCTGTCCGTGCTCGATACCGCCCCCAAGGCCTCGCCTCCAGCGCGCGTCTAGCGCCGTCGAAGCGAAGTCATGGGTCGGCGTCCGCCCTCATCATCCGGACGTCTGGTTCGAGGAGTCCTTGTGTCCGTCACATCGCGCCGGCTCGCCGGCCTCGCCGTCTGCCTGTCGTTCTGTCTCTCCCTGTCCGCGTCGGCCCAGACATCGCCCGACGCGGGTACTCCCTCCGCTTCCTCCGACGCGGGCACACCGCCCGAGGAGGCCTCGCCGGACACGGGTGTCTCGGCCGAGGACATGAAGGCCCTCGAGGAGGCGCTCGGGCAGGACGCCGCCGCGGCGGCGCAGTCGGGCTCGAGCGCCGCGGCCAGCGGCACCCCGGCCACGTCGTCCACCAGTGGCATCACGCTCAGCCCGTCGAACATCAACATCCGGGGCCTGGAGCTGTCCTTCGTCCTGGACGTGGCGGGCGCCGCCTTCACCTCGAAGGAGCCCCTGCAGACGGGCGGGCACGATCCCACTGTCAGCGGCTTCAACTTCCAGCAGCTGGAGATGTCGCTCAACACGGCGGTGGATCCGTACTTCCGCTTCACGGGCAACATTGTCTTCAGCCAGTTCGGCGTCGAGGTGGAGGAGGCCTACGCCACCACCACCTCCCTGCCCGCCAACCTCCAGCTGCGCGCCGGCCAGTTCCTCACCCGCTTCGGCCGGCTCAACGCCACGCACCCTCACGCGTGGGACTTCGTGGATCAGCCCTTCTCCATCGGCCGCGTCTTCGGTGGCGAGGGCAACCGCGGGCTGGGCGTGGAGGCCTCCTGGCTCACCCCGCTGCCCTGGTACGTGGAGGTGATCGGCTCGGTCACCGACGCCAGCGGCGAGGGCACCGCGCGCAGCTTCCTCGGCTCCTCGAGTGGCGGCGTCACCTCTCCCTTCGACTTCCAGTTCACCGGCGCGGTGAAGCAGTTCTTCCCGCTGTCGGATGACCTGTCGCTGATGTGGGGCTTGTCGGGCGCCAATGGCCCCAACCCCACCGGCTACCGCAACCGCACCGACGTGATCGGCACGGACGTGTACCTCAGGTACCGGCCCATCTCGGGCGGCAGCACCACGATGGTGACCTTCCAGGGCGAGCTCTTCTACCGCCGCCGGCAGGTTCCCCAGGACGTGCTGTCGGACTTCAGCGGCTATGGCCAGGCGCTCTGGCGCTTCGACCAGCGCTGGGCCACCGCCGCGCGCTACGAGTTCGGCAGCCCCGCGCGCACCCGGGGTAGCCTCGTCGCGGATGATCCACTCGATCCCGAGTGGACCGACGACCGCCAGCGCATCTCCGCCAACCTCACCTTCTGGCCCACCGAGTTCTCCCGCCTGCGCCTGCAGGCCGCCACCGACCTCGCCCGCTGGCGCGAGCGCCCGGACTACTCGGTCTTCCTCGCACTCGAAGTGGTGATGGGCGCGCACGGCTCCCACGCCTTCTGAAACCCTCTTGCTCCAGGAGTCTCCGATGAGCCCCTCTCGATGGATCGCGGCCCTGAGCGCCGCCCTCTGCCTCCTCCTCTCCTTCCCCGCGCGCGCCGACCTGAAGGTGGTGACCTCCGTGCCAGACATCGCCGCGCTCGCCAAGGCCGTGGGCGGCGACAAGGTGCAGGTCACCTCGCTGGCCCTGTCCACGCAGGATCCGCACTTCGTGGACGCCAAGCCCAACCTCGCGCTGGATCTCAACCGGGCGGACCTGCTGCTCGCCATCGGCATGGATCTGGAGATCGGCTGGCTGCCCACGCTGCAGAACGGCGCGCGCAACGACCGCATCCTCTCCGGCAGCAACGGCTACCTGGACGTGTCCCAGTTCGCGCGCAAGCTGGAGGCCCCCACCACGCCGGTGGACCGCAGCCAGGGCGACGTGCACCCGGGCGGCAACCCGCACTTCCTCTATGACCCGCGCGCGGGCCTGGCGGTGGCCACGGGCATCGCCGACCGGATGATCACCCTGGATCCGAAGAACGCGGAGGCATACCGCGCCAACCTGGCGAAGTTCTCCACCGAGTTGGAGCAGGCGCGCGCCGGCTGGGAGAAGCGCCTGGCCGGGATGAAGGGCGTGCCCGTCATCGCCTACCACCGGACGACGGCGTACCTGGCGGACTGGACGGGCTTCCAGACCATCGCCTACCTCGAGCCCAAGCCCGGCATCCCGCCCAACCCCGCCCACGTGGCCCAGGTGCTGGGACAGGGGCGGCAGAAGAAGGTGCGGATGATCCTGCAGGAGGAGTACTACCCCGCCACCACCAGCAAGCAGCTGTCGAAGCTCCTCCCCGCGCCGCTCGTCGTCCTCCCCGGCGGCACCAACTTCCGTGGCGGGCAGACGTACATCCAGCGCATCGAGGAGGTCGTGACGCGCCTGGAGAACGGCCTGAAGGGCCAGGGGACCTGAGCCATGCGACGCTCTCTCTTCCTGCTGTTGGGACTGGCGCTCGGTGGCTGCGCATGGGAGCCCGGCCAGGGCTTCGCCGTGGTGGAGCCCTCCATGCGCGTCACCTACGAGCCGCTCTCCGAGCGCGCCACGAGCGACGGCTACCAGCGGCTGAGCTCGGACTATCAGGTGCGCGTGGATCTGGCCGTGATGCGGATGTCCGGCATCGAGCTGCTCGCCAGCGCGGGCGGCGGCGGCGGCGCCTTCGATCCGTCCAACCCCCCTCCGGGCTACTCGCTGTGCCACGGTGGCCACTGCCACCGCGACGACGGGGCGCTCATCCCCTACGAGCAGATCGCCGCGGAGATGGGTGGGGGCGGAGGCTCGCGCACGGTGGTGACGCTGCCCGTCGCGGAGCCGCTCGATCTGCTCGCCCCGGAGACGCGCGCGCTGAGCTGCTCGCCCCGGTGCGCCCTGCCGGAAGCCCAGGTGTCCCAGGGCCGCTGGGGCGTCGAGTCCCTGCGGTTGGAGGGCTCCGTGCGTGACGGACGCGTTCCCCCGCGCATCGCCGATGCGCGCCGCTTCCGGGTGGACTTCGTGCCGGACGATCAGAGCGACGCACCCGTGGCGATCCTCTCCGGCGAGTTGGACCTGCCCTCGGACCGCTCCACCCCTCCGGCGGCGAAGCTGGACCTGAGCCTGAAGCTGACGGCCGCGCTCTTCGATCCCCTGGACTGGAGCACGCTGAGTCAGGACCAGAACGGCGTAGTGAACATCACTGCCTCGACCCACCCCGAGGCATACAAGGCGCTGATGGAGCGGCTGGCCCGTTTCTCCCCCGAGGCGGAGGTGACCCGTGCAGACCCCTGACCATGCCCACGCCCACGACCATGCGGATGGACATGTCCACCACCAGCACGAGCACTCGTCCGACCTGCTCCTGTGCTGTGAGGACCTGGTCGTCGGCTACAACGGCAAGCCCCTCCTGCCGGCCATCAGCCTGCAGATCCGCCGGGGCACCTTCCTGTCCGTCATCGGCCGGAACGGCTCGGGCAAGAGCACCTGGTTCAAGACGCTGCTGGGCATGCTGCCCCCAGTCTCCGGCAGCGTGGCCCGCACCCACGAGCGCGTGAAGAGCGCCTACGTGCCCCAGACCTCCGGCATCGACGCGCTGCTGCCGGTGCGCTCGCGCGAGCTGGTGCAGTGGGGGCGGCTGTCCGGGTGGAACTTCCTGTGGCCCTTCCCCAAGAAGCAGGACCGGGCGGTGGTGGAGTCGGCGCTGGACTCGGCGGGAGCCCGGCTCATCGCCAACCGGCCCTACCGCGACCTGTCCGGAGGCCAGAAGCAGCGGGCCCTGCTGGCGCGGGTGCTGGCCACCGAGGCGGACCTGGTGCTGCTGGACGAGCCCACCGCCTCCATGGACGCCGTGGCCGAGCGCGAGACCATGCAGCATCTGGCGGAGCTGGCGCGCGGGCCCCGGCGGCTGGCGGTGGTGGTGGTGAGCCACGACCTGCAGATGGCCGCCGACTTCTGCGACCAGTTCCTCTTCGTGGACAAGGACGGCCCGGCCATCGTTCTGGGGGACGCGAAAACCGTCTTCTGCCATCCTGCCTTCCGCCACAAGTACGGCGACGACTACTGCCCCACCCACAACCCCGTTCACCCCCGATAGGACCGACGCTTGGATCCGCAGCTCGCCGATACCACCACCTGGTCACAGTTCTGGGATGCCTACGAGCTGTTCAGGGACCCCATGCTCTGCGCGCTCATCGCCGGGAGCGCGCTGGGGTTCCTCAGCGTGTACGTGGTGCTGCGGCGCATGGTGTTCGTCAGCGCGGCGGTGACGCAGTCGGCCGGCCTGGGCGTGGCACTGGCCTTCTTCGCGGAGATCCACGTGGGCTTCGCCATCGAGCCCACCCTGGGCGCGGTGGGCATGTCGCTGGTGGCCACGATGCTGCTGATGACGGATCCCTCGCGGCTGCGGCTCACGCACGAGAGCATGCTGGGTCTGGCCTACGCGCTCACGGGCGGCGCGGCCATCCTGGTGGGCGACCGCATCTCCCAGGAGGCCCATGACATCCAGGGCATCCTCTTCGGCACGGCGGTACTGGTGGAGCGGCCCCAGCTCATCGCGGTGACCGTGGTGGGCGGGACCACCCTCCTGCTCCACCTGTGGTGGTTCCGAGGCCTCACCTTCGCCAGCTTCGACCGCACCGGGGCCATGGTGCAGGGGCTGCCGGTGCGCATGCTCGACGCGGTGGTGATGATCTCCATCGGCCTGATGGTGGGCGTGTCGGCGCGGGCGCTGGGCGCGCTGCCGGTGTTCGCCTTCTCCACCCTGTCGGCCATCGCCGCGCTGATGCTGGACCTGCGGCTGCCGTGGACCTTCCTGCTGGCCACGCTCGCCGGAGCCATCTCCGGCCTGGGCGGCTACCTCTTCGCCTACTTCTACAACTTCCCCGTGGGCGGCTCGCAGACGGTGCTCGCGGGCGTGCTGGTGGTCCTCGCCATGGTCGCGCGGGCCCTGCGCCAGCTCTTCACGCACGGCACGTCCAGCTGATCCCAGCCCCTGCCCGGCCTCTCGGAGTCCTGGCAGGCAACCGACGGGTGGCCCGGAAGAAGCGGGCTCTGATGACCCCGGTCGGCCCCCATATTGGGCCGTGGGAGGTCTCATGAAGAGACAGGAGTGCCTCCCAGGGGGTCATCCACGGTGGGCACCACCTCTGGAGAGAAGAGCAAGCACCTGCCCACGGGCGTGGTCGGGTTGGATGTCGTGCTCCACGGCGGGTTGCTGCGCGGCGCGATGTACCTCATCACGGGCGCGCCGGGCACTGGCAAGACGGTTCTTTCCAGTCAGGTCGCCTTCCACCGCGCGGCCGCTGGCGAGAATGTCGTCTACGTCACGACGTTCTCCGAGTCCCACGCACGGCTGCTGTCCAACCTCGAGTCCTTCACCTTCTTCGACCGCTCGCTCGTCCAGAGCCGCCTCACCCTGCTGAGCGGGGTCGCGGCGCTCGAGGAAGGCGGCCTCAAGCGGTTCCACACGATGCTCAGCGAAGCGGTGCGCGAACATCACGCGTCCCTGATCGTCATCGACTCGCTGAACACGGCTTCCGAGCTGGTGTCATCTCCCTTCGCCTACCGCAAGTTCCTGCGGGAGCTCGGGACCTTCCTGTCGCTCATGGGCTGCACGGCGCTGCTGGTCGCGCACAAAGGGGAAGAGCAGGAGATGCTCCATCAGTTCGCCGCCGACGGCATCATCGAGCTCGACCAGAAGATGTTCGGGATGAGGCTGACGCGCGAGCTCCTGGTCCTCAAGCTGCGGGGCAGCTCGCACCTGGGGGGCCGGCACGTCTTCGACATCGGAGACCCGGGTGTCACGGTCCACCCGCGAAGGGAGGCGCTCCTGCTCGATCGGGAGCTGGTCTCCCCTCCCCCGGAGCACAAGAGCCGCTTCGGGATTCGCGGACTCGACAACATGTTGGAGGGAGGCGTGCCCTCGGCTTCGATGACGGCGGTGATGGGCGCTCCCGGCAGCGGGAAGACCCTGCTCGGGCTCCACCTGCTGAAGGAGGGATTGGACCTGGGGCAGCCGAGCCTCTATTTCGGATTCTACGAAACGCCCCCGCGGCTGATCGCCAAGGCGGAGGGAGTGGGTCTGCAACTGCGCGCGCACGTGGAGTCCGGACTGCTGGAGGTGCAGTGGCGGCAGCCGACCGAGCAGTTCCTCGACTCCGTCGCCGAGCAGATATTGGAGGTGGTGTACCGCAACAAGGTGAAGCGGCTGTTCATCGACGGGGTGGATGGACTGATGCAAGCCGCGGCACACCCGGAGCGCTTCCCCGTCTTCTTCACCGCGCTGAGCAACGAGCTGCGCGCGCTCGGAGTGAGCAGTGCCGTCTCGATGGAGACGCCCTTCGGCGGACCCGAGTTCGGCCTCCCCCCGGTGGGTCTGTCCGCGACCGTCGAAAACATCATCTTCGTGCGGTACGTGGAGCTCCGCGCGCAGCTCCACCGGCTCATCTCCATCCTGAAGATCCGCGAGAGCAACTACGACCCGTTCATCCGCGAGTTCCACATCACGTCCCACGGTCTCGAGGTCGCGAGCACCTTCGACAGTGCCGAAGTGGTGCTCGGCCAGATGAGCCAGAGAGGGCAGAAGGAACCCGCCCACGACCCTCCCCCCTCGCACTCCCGCTCCCCACAGGAAGGATCAGGAGACGACGTATGAGGCATGTGCTCATCGTCGATGACGAGCCGGACATCGCGAACGTGCTAGCGGAGCTCCTCGGTGAGGAGGGCTTCGATGTCCGCGTCGTGCACGATGGCCGTCAGGCCCTGGCCGCCATGGCGGAGAAGAAGCCGGATCTGCTCATCACCGACCTGATGATGCCCAGGATGGACGGGCACACGTTGATCCGAGAGGTCCGCGGTAGCGAGGCGCTCCGGGATCTCCCCATCCTGGTGATGAGCGCCGGAACACTGGACAGGAGCCTCGTCACACCCAAGACGCGGTTCCTGCCCAAACCCTTCGAGTTCGACCGGATGCTCGAGGTGATCACGCATCTGGTCGGGTGAGAGCTCAAAACACGCTGCGCACGAGCCCGCCGTCGACGCGGAGGGCGGCCCCGTTGATGGCGGAGGCGAGCGGGCTGCTCACGAAGGCGGCGAAGTCGGCGATCTCCTTCGGGTCGATGAGGCGCTCGATGAGCGACGTGGGGCGGTTCTCGCGCATGAAGCGCCGCTCCGCCTCCTCGAGGGACACGCCGGGGAAGAGATCCTGGACGAACTTGCCGACCCCCTCGGTCCGGGTCGAACCCGGCAGGAGGGTGTTGACGGTGACGGCCGTCCCCTTGGTCAGCTCGGCGAGGCTGCGGGACACGGAGAGCTGCATGGTCTTCGTCGCGGCGTAGTGGGCCATCTCGGGCGAGGGGCTGATGGCGGACTCGCTGGCGATGAAGATCACGCGGCCGGTCTTCTTCGCCAACATGCCCTTGAGGTAATGGCGGGCCAGACGCACGCCGCTCATGATGTTGACCTCGAACAGGCGCTGCCAGGCCTCGTCCGTCTCGTCGAAGAAGCCCACGGCCTCGTAGATGCCGAGGTTGTTGATGAGGATGTCCACCTCGGGGAACTGGCGGACGGTCTCCGCGGTGCCCTCGGCGGTGCCGTTGTCGGCGGCCAGCTTCTCGAGCTTCGCGCCCGGCACGCGGGCACGGATGTCGGCGATGGCGGACTCGACGCTGGAGACGCTGCGTCCGTTGATGATCACCCGGGCGCCCTCACGGGCGAGGGCGGCGGCGATTTCCTTGCCGATGCCGCCGGAGGAGGCGGTAACGAGGGCGAGCTTGTTGTCGAGGTGCAGGTTCATGACGGGTGCTCTTTAACGGGAGAGGGCCTTCGGGGCATCCCGAATTCAGTGCACCCACCTGCCCCCCATTGCTGACATGCTCGTGGCCAGAGGACTCACACCGAGCGGCCATGCAAACGAGCAACTACCACTTCACCACCCTCTGGCGGGTCGAGAGCACGGTCCAGGAGATCTACGAACTCCTGGAGAACGGGCGCGAGCTGCCGCGCTGGTGGCCAGCCGTGTACCTGGAATACGTCGAGCTGGCGCCTGGGGGCAAATACGGCCTGGGCAAGCGCTTCAAGTTCCATACGAAGGGGTGGATGCCCTACACGCTCCAGCTCACCTTCCACCGGACCGAGACGCGGTATCCGCACGGCTTCACCTTGCAAGTGACAGGTGACCTGGAGGGTACCGGCGTCTGGAAGTTCGAGCAGCACGGCCCCTATGTGCATGTCCACTATGACTGGACGGTCCACACGAACAAGCCGCTCTTGAAAGGCCTGGAGTTCCTGCTCAGGCCCTTGTTCGAGTCCAATCATCGCTGGTGCATGAATCGCGGCGAAACAAGCCTCACCCTGGAGCTGGCGCGGCGTCACGCCCGCAGCCCGGAGGAAGCGGCCCGTGTGCCGAATCCCCCTGGCCCTTCGTTCCCGCACAACCTGTGGCACCCCGTGCGCCTACTCGACTTCCCTGAAAGGGGTTAACGGACGGCGGCGGAGACCTTCTTGAACTCGGGAGTGCCCGCGCACCCGAGCAGATCGAAGAGCGCGGCCTCCACGGTGACGATGTGCGCGCCCGCCTCGCGGCACATCTCCAGGCCCACGCGGCGATCCTCCGGGTTGCGCGACATCACGGCGTCCGCGCAGAGGAACGGGGTGAAGCCCTTCTCGGTCAGGTCGCGCACCGTCTGGAAGACACAGACGTGCGTCTCCATGCCGATGAGGAGCACCTGCTTGCGCTGGCCGAGCCGCGTGGCCACGTCGGGCACACAGGCGGTGAACTCGAGCTTCTCCACGGCCGAGTAGTTGCCCAGCCGCATCTTCACCAGCGAGTGCGTGGGCCCCAGGCCCTTGGGATACTGCTCGGTGACGATGATGGGCAGCTCGAGCGCCTTCGCGCCCTCGATGGCGGCGTTGCAGCGGTTGAGCACCCGGTCGAGCGCGTCACGCTCCATGGCGGCGCACAGCCGCTCCTGGATGTCCACGACGAGGAGCGCGGCCTGGTCTCTCTTGAGTCGGAAGGTGGGCATGAGGGCGGATTGTCCGAAGCCGGGCCCCCTCGTCAAGCACGGCGCGCGGGCGATTGATGGCCCCCCAACGGGCCCGCTGAGGTATGCCGGAGCGCGATGAGCGACCCCCTGCACCTGGATGACTGGGGTGGCACCGGTCCGGTGTTGCACCTCGCCCATGCCAACGGCTTTCCACCGGGCAGCTACCGCAAGCTCATCGAGCTCCTCAAGCCGCGCTACCACGTCCTCACCCTCCGGAGCCGCTGCCTCGTACCGGGGACGGATCCGCGCGCGATGCGGGACTGGGACGACATGGCCGACGAGCTGGCCCAGGCGCTGCGCGCGCGCGGGCTGGAAGGGGTGGTGGGCGTGGGCCACAGCATGGGCGGCGTGGCGACCCTGCTCGCCTCCGTGAAGAACCCGGGGCTCTTCCGGGCCGTGGTGGCGTTGGACCCGGTGCTGTTCACGGGCAAACGACTGCTGCTGCTCCAGGCGCTGACCCTGCTCGGGCTGCGGCACCGGGTTCCCCCCGCGAGCCTGGCCCGGCGCCGCCGCGAGTCCTGGGGCTCCCGTGAGGAGGCCGCCACGAGCTACCGCAAGAAGACCCTCTTCCAACGATTCGATCCCGATTGCTTCCAGGACTACCTCACCCATGGGCTCACCGAGGTGCCCGGAGGCGGTTTCCGGCTCACCATCCCCAGGGACTGGGAGGCTCGCGTCTTCGAGACGTCACCGCGCGGCGTCTGGCGGAAGCTGCGCGCGGTTCCCGTACCAGCGCTCGTGCTGCGCGGGGAGGACTCGGACACGCTCCTCCCGGAAGCCCTGGAACGTGTCCGTCGCACGCTCCCCGGCGTTCACACCGGAGAGCAGCCCGGCACCCACCTCTACCCGTTGGAACATCCAGAGGACTGCGGGCGGCGCATCCTCTCGTTCCTCGACTCGGTGCCCGAGCCCGCGCGGCCCACGGCCTGAGCCACGCGGCACGCGCGAACGCTTCAGTACGAGGCGTTCTCCATCGCCCGGAGGGGGATGACATTGGAGCGCGCCACGGCCTTCACTCCGAGCCCGCCCCGGCTCGCGAGGAAGTCGCGGGCACGCCGGCCCTCCGGCAGGTGCGGATCCGCCTCTCGCCAGCACTCCAGGACGGAGGCGAAGGCCGGAGCCGCCTCGGAGAGGGAGCCCCGGGCGACCTGCGCCTCGGCCACGAGGAGCCAGGCATGACCGCAGCCGGGACGCTCCTTCACGAGCGCCTCGGCCAGCTCCAGCGCCCTGTCCGCCCTGCCCGAGCGCAGGCGCGAGCGGGCCAGCGTCTCACGCGCCGGGCGGGAGAAGGCCGCCGGACCCGCGGCGCGCAGCCGGCGCTCCAACCGCATCGCGCGGATGAGCGTGGCCTCGGCGTGGGCGTCATCCCCCTGGCGGGACTCCAGCGCGCCCCGCAGCTCGCAGGCCGCCAGTTCCACCACCCGGGCGACATCGCGCGGGCACAGCATGCGGCTGTCACCCTTGCGCTCCTCGGCCAGCGGCGGGTGCAGCGCATCGAGCTCCTCGCAGGCCCGCTCCGCCTCCACGAGCTTGCCGGACTCCAGCGCGCGCAGCCCCCGGGCATACGTCTCCAGGCCCGCGAGCAGCCCGCGCTCCGCCGGGCTCGCCTCGGGCGGCAGCTCCACGCGAATCTCCGCGGCCGCGCGCCAGAAACCGAAGCGCAGGTGCAGGCTGGCGAGCGCACCGGCCGCGAACACGAGCGCCTGTCCGGAGGGCGGCGTCACCGACTCCACGCGGGACCGCAGGCGGCGCGCCCAGGACTGGGCCTCGCCGTAGCGCCCCGCGTCGGCGCACGCGACGGTGAGCAGGCGCAGCGCATGGCCCGCCACCGGCGCGGCGGACTCGGGCAGGGACTCCTGGGCGAGCCAGGCGTCATCCGCGGCCACCGCCGCCTCGAGCACCTCGCGCGCCTCGCGCGTATGGCCCACGCGCAGCAGCAGCCGGCCGGAGCCGAGCAGCGCCGTGCTCGCGCGAGGTGCCAGCAACCGCAGGCGCCGCGCGCTCTCCAGCGCCGCCTCGGGGCGGGGACCGTCCGCCGTCACCTGGAGCCACGCATGGTGCACGCCCTCGTGGTTCGGGTGCGTGCGCAGCAGCTCGCGCAGGAGCGCCTGGGCATACGGCTGGCCCGCGCCGGGACGCCCATCCGGCTCGTACCCGTCCGTGAGGAAGCCGGCGAGCAGCAGCCGCGCCTCGGCGTCCTCGGGGTAGAGGTCCACGAGGGACTCCATCTCGCGCACGAAGCCATGACGGCCGTTGGCGGGGCCCTTGTCGGCCAGGAAGGTGGCCGCGACGATGTAGCGCTGCTCCGCGTCCGTCACGTCCTCGCTGAGGGCGAGCGCCCGGTGGATGGCCTCCGCCCGCTCCCCCGCGTAGCGGGCACCGGCCCCCCGCGTCATGGCCAGGCCCCAGTACGCCATGGCGAGCCGCGGATCCCTCCGCGCCGCCTCCGCGAAGGCGCGCCGGGCCTCGGCGCCCCACCCCAGGTGCAGCAGGCGCAGGCCCTGATCGAAGTACGCCTGGGCCAGGGGCACCCGGGTGCTCACCGGGAGGTGCGCGCGGCCCAGTCCCTCGCGCAGCGGAGGCGTGGACAGCTCCGCGTCCGGGACGTCGTCCCAGGGGCTGGAGGGGAAGATGGAGGGTTCCTCGGCTCGAAGGTGTCGTGACAGCATGATGACCTCTCTCACGCCCCGACCGGGGCAAACGATTCGTCCACAACGGGCCGCGCCAGCGCCTCGACGCGCCCGGCCAGTTCCCGCCACGCCACCGCCAGCTTCTCCACGGGCACCGGCGGCGCCTTGCGCCGTGCCGCGACGCACTCGTGCCGCCAGCCCATGCCCATCACCTCCACCACCCACTCCTCGTACCCGGCCAGCCATCCGGCCAGGGCCACCACCGCGGTGTGCGCGGCGGAGCACTCCCCCGGGGTGACGGGCTCGCGAGCAGCCCCGAGCCCCGCCGCGTGGAAGACGGGCCAGACCACCCGGCCCTCGTCCACCAGGGACGGGGAGAAACCGTCACGCGGCACGTAGACGGTCTCGCCGCACACGCGGCACAGCGCCCCGAAGCCCCACAGCGTGAAGGCCCCTCCCCCGGGCAACGCACCCGAGTAGGCGCTGGTGCCCTGCTGTCCCGCTGGAATGCGCTCGCGAGTGAGGCCCCGGCGCAACAACAGGTTGTCCACGTGGGAGACATCGCGGCCGATGCACCACATGGAGACGTCGAACAGCCGCTCCCCTTCGCGCCGCACGTCCGGCGGGAGGAGCTGGGGAAGGGAGGCGCCCATGCTCAGCTCGCCTTGGCCGCCGCGCCCTTGCGGGCCGCGACCTCGCCGAACAGCGCCTTGAAGTCGACCTGCTGGCCGCCCTTCTTGCCCAGCACGGCGTTCACCGCGCGCACCAGCTTGCCGCGCACCTTCGGCGACAGCGGCTTGTCCTCCAGGGCGGCCTGCACCTGCTGCACGCTCACGCCCCGGCCGCTCTTCGGCTTGCCGATGCCCAGCTCCGCGTACGGCTTCGTCTGATTCTCCTTGTCGCGCCGCTTGTCGGAGCGCTGCTTCGCCAGCTTGCGATCCGCCTCGTCGCGGGCCTCGAGCTGGCTGGACAGGCGCACCAGCGCCTCGGGCTTCACCTGCTGATCATTCAGGAACTGCTTGAAGGTACCCATCGTCGTCTCCTGCTGTGGAATGGCTGGAAGGGGTGGAGCGGGAGGCGGTCCGAGCCCTCCCGCGCCGGGTTTCAAGAGCGGGAGTGCTCAGTGCTCGTGATCGTGCTCGCCACCCTCCTCCTCGATGACGAGCGAGACGCTGCTCTGGGAGGTGGGGCCGAAGGTCAGCGTGTACGTGCCCACCTGGAGCTCCGCGACGTAGCGGCCCTTGACCTCGCCGCACGCCTCCGAGCTCTTCTCGGAGGACTCGAACGACACGGACGAGGAGCCGGCGGAGGTGGCGATCCCCAGGTTCACGTCGGCGCCGAGGAAGAAGACGTAGTGCGCGGCCTCGCCCACCGCGAAAGACACCGAGCCCGTGTTGCCCCCGGTGCCCGCCGGCAGCGCGATGTCGTAGCGCTTGTGGTCATTGCTCACGGCGGGAGCTCCGTTCGCCGTGGCGGTCGCGGTCACGGAGACGCCGGGGCCCTCCTTGAGGTGCTCGCACCCCTCGGTATCGGCCTCGCTGGTATTGCCGCATCCCACGACGAGGGCACTCGACAGCAGGCAGGCGAACAGGGACTTCTTCATCATGGTGTCTGACTCCAGCTAGGAACTGCGTTGTGGTGCTGCGATCTCCCCACGCTCCCGTCCCGAGGAAGACATGGGACTCCCGGAGCGA
Organism: Archangium lipolyticum; assembly: GCF_024623785.1. Taxonomy (NCBI): domain Bacteria; kingdom Pseudomonadati; phylum Myxococcota; class Myxococcia; order Myxococcales; family Archangiaceae; genus Archangium; species Archangium lipolyticum. Next base: position 87,763 of record NZ_JANKBZ010000020.1, on the reverse strand, counting down.
GGGGAAAGGCGTGCGCGTGGATGTGGAGCGGCAAGGGCCTCGCCTCACGCACCGGTGCCCTGAAGTCGAAGCGCCGTGGCCATGCACGCGCCGCGTGCTCCGGGCCTCAGGAGAGGCTCGGGCACACGTCCGGGTGCGGGAGACGGAGCCGCGTGGGCGGGGTGCGCGGGCGATTCGCGAGGGGACCACGGCCGCGCGCGAGGAGGGGCAATACCCTCACCCCGACCCTCTCCCAGAGGGAGAGGGAGGAGACGCGCGGCGAAGGACCTCGCGGGCGCTCAGACCACGGGCGGTGAGGACTTGGGTGCCAGGTGGAGCCACTCCACCGGCGGCTCCACGGCCTCGCTGTCCGCCACGAACACCGGCCCTGACAGGACCGGCTCCTCCGGCGACAGCATCACTCCGGCCGGAGGCGGCGCCACCCGGCGGAGGAAGACATGCGCGCAATGCGCGTCCGCGCCGTGCACGGACGCCTGGGCATCCGAGCCCGTGATGCGCTCGTCCTCGAAGGACACCCGCACCACCTGGACCGGCGCGTCACCCTGCTCGACTCCCCCCTCGTGCAGCAGCTCGCCGTGCTCGAGGCACGTGGCGTGCTGCACCAGGACGAAGTGCGCCACGCTCCCCAGGTACGCCAGCACACACAGCAGCACGAGCGGCAGCGCCAGCAGGCGCGACCTTCGGGACAGCTGTGGCTCGGAGAGGTGGCGGCTCACGGGAAACGCGGTTTCAGGGGAAATACAGTTGCGTCTTGGAGTTGTACGCGAGGGCGCGCCCTCATGCAAGCGATTGCCGAATCAGACGGCGTAGCCCATGGCACCCGCCTTCACCGGAGCCTCCGGATCGAGCATCACGTTGACGCAGGCCACCGTGCCGCTGGCCAGGGCCCGTTCGAGCGCGGGGCGGATCTGCGACGGTTCCGTCACGAGCTCGCCATGGCCGCCGAACGCCTCCACGACCTTGTCGTAGCGGGTGGGAGCCAGGCTCGTGCCCGGGGACTTGTCCTCACCGAACATCTGCACCTGGGGAATGCGGATCTGCCCCCAGGCGGCGTCGTTGCCCACCACACACACCATGGGGAGCTTGAAGCGCAGCGCCGTCTCGAAGTCCATGCCGTTGAGGCCGAACGAACCATCGCCCTGGATGATCCAGTGCGTGCGCTCCGGGTGCAGCACCTTCGAGGCGAGCGCGAACGGCGCGCCCACCCCGAGGCATCCGAGCGGGCCCGGATCCAACCACCGGCCCGGCCGGTTCAGCTCGATCACCTTGGCCGCCATGGCGACCCAGTTGCCTCCGTCGGCGATGAACACGGGATCCTGCCCCGGCCCGTTGGCCACGTCCGACAGCTCCCGGGCGAGCCGGTAGTGGTGGATGGGCACGCTGTCGTTCCGCGTCCACTCCTCGAGGTCGCGCAGCTTCTTCTGCTCGCGCTCACGCAGTTGCGCGATGAACGTGTCCCGAGCCCCCCTGGGCGCCGCGTCCGCGAAGGCGGTGAGCGCGCTGTGGCTGTCCGCGATGATGCCCACGTCCACCACGCGATTGCGTCCCACCTCGGTGGGATCGATGTCCACCTGGACGATCTTCGACGCGGCGCTGAAGGTGGGCTCGGCGCCGTAGTTGAGCCGGAAGTCGAAGGGCGTGCCGATGACGAACACCAGATCCGCCCCGCTCAGCGCGTCCTTGCGCGTGTGCTGGAAGAAGAGCGGGTGGTTCGCCGGCAGACAGCCGCGCCCCGCGCCGTTGAGGTACACGGGAATGCGCGCCGTCTCCGCGAAGCGCCGCAGCGCGTCCCACGCCCCGTCCCAGTACACCGACGAGCCCGCGATGATGGCCGGGCGCTCGGCGGACTTCAGCAGCGCCATGGCCTCGTCCACCTTGCGCGGATCCGGCGCCTGCCGCGCGTCCGTGCGGTAGCTCCGGGGCAGTTGCACGGTGTCCTCGTCCACGCCGTTGCAGAGCACGTCCCAGGCCAGCTCCAGGAACACCGGCCCCGGCCGCCCGGAGAGCGCCACGCGGAAGGCCTTGGCCAGGTACGCCGGCACCAGGTCCGGCGTGGGGATGCGGTCCGACCACTTGGAGATGCGGTGGAACAGGTCCACCTGCTCCATCTCCTGCAGGGAGCCGCGGCTCTGGTTGAAGATGGGGGCCGCGCCGCCCAGGAGGATCATCGGAGAGCTGGCCGCATGGGCGTTGGCCACGCCGGTGAGCGCGTCCGTCACGCCGGGGCCCGCGGTCACCACCGCCACGCCCACCCCGCGCGTCACCCGGGCGTAGGCATCCGCCGCGTGGGCGGCCGCCTGCTCGTGGCGGGTGTCGATGACCTGGATGCCCTCCTCCACGCACCCCGCGTAGATGGGGGCCACGTGCAGGCCCGAGAGGGTGAAGATGTGCCGGACGCCCTCCTTCTTCAGCATCCGTCCGACGAGCTGCCCACCGGTGACCATGCCCATGGCGTGCCTCCCTGTGTTGGAACCTCGGAAGACCGGCCATCATGGCCGAATCCTGCCGCCCTGGAAGCCCCTGGATGCCCGGTCCCCCCCTCGGCCGGCGCGAAAAGGCCCCCCTTGTCCTGTCGAAGGCACTCCCCGGATGGCCCCGGGCGGGATAGGAAGGGCGTTCGAAACGAGAAGGATCCCCCGTGCAAGAGTTCCTGGAAGTCCTGCGTCGCCAGGCGGTCCACTTCGGACCCGAGCTGGCCCGCACCGCATATGCGCGAGGCCTGGCCGTCACCCAGAAGGACGGCACCACCCGGCCCATCCCCGTCACCGCCACCCCCGTCATCCTCGACGCGGCGGAGATCCGCCGGCGCTCCGCCCTCTCCGCGCACCTGGCCTCGGCCACGGTGAAGATGACGCGCGCGGTGCTCGCCAGCGACCAGCGCGAGCTGCTGCTCGGCGGCCTCTCCCCCCTGGAGCGCGCGCTCACCGAGCGCACCTTCACCCAGGTGACGCGCCTGGCCACCACGCGGGTGGACTACTTCGTGGACTCGAAGCCGCGCGCCCTCGAGGTCAACGCCACCATTCCGGCCATGCAGGGCTACTCGGACATCGCGGCCCGCACGTTCATCGAGGTGGTGGGCCGGCACTTCCGCTACCCCGAGAAGGCCCTGCACACGGTCATCACCCCCAATGGCAGCAACGCGCTCGCCCTCTACCGGGCCCTGCTGGACGGCTACGCCGCCGAGCGCGACGGGAAGATGCCGGAGACGATCGCCCTGCTCTGCCGCCGCAACGACGCGCAGATCACCGAGCAGCGCTACCTGTGCGAGCGCTTCCGGGAGTTCGGCGCGGACGCGGACATCGTCCACCCGGACGAGGTGTCCGGCGAGGAGTACTTCGAGGTGCGCGGCAAGCGCTATGACCTGGTGTACCGGCACCTCTTCGTGCGGCGGTTGGAGGAGACGCCGGCGCCGTGGGTGGAGGAGTTCTTCGGCACGGTGCCTGGCCGCAAGGCGGTGCTGCTCAACCCGCCGGTGTCACCGGTGGAGGTGAAGACGACCTTCGCCCTGCTCTCGCAGAGCCTCGTGGAGCCCGCGCTCGCCGAGTCCGCCGGACTGTCCGCCGAGGAGGTGGAGGCGGTGCGCGAGTCGGTGCCCTGGACGAGGCCCTTCCGGCACGGCCCCGGAGTGGGACCGGACGGCGAGCGCGTGGAGGACCTGGTGGCACGCGTGGTGTCGGAGCCCGGACGCTTCGTCCTCAAGCGGGCGTGGGACTACGGCGGCCGGGCGGTGTACCTCGGCCGCTCGGTGGGCACCCAGGCATTCGAGGAGCGTGCGCGTGCCGCCTACGGCATGGTGCCCACCTGGGCGGAGCTGTGCGAGCGCGCCGCCACGGATCCGGCGGGCGGTGGCTTCGTGGTGCAGGAGGTGGTGGAGACCACGCCCGAGGAGCACCTGCTGTGCGAGGAGAGCGGCGTGACGTCGATGCGGCTCCATGTGGACTACTCGGCGTACGCCTCGGTGGGGCTGGCGAAGCAGCCGGCCTGGGGCGGGGTGTGCCGGGGCTCCACCTCGGAGATCGTCAACATCGTGGGCGGGGGTGGCGTGCTGCCCCTCATCACCACCGAGGTCGCCCAGAAGCTGCTCATGGCCTGGAAGGCGCTCTAATTAATCATTGCGACCGGTTCCGGGAAGGGATGCCCGGCACAGGGGTTGTTGGCAGGTTATAAGGACAGTGCCGGGCGGGAATCACCGCCGGGTGCAACAGAAAGGAAACGGAAATTCATGGCTTGGGAAACTTCCGGATGGCAGACGGCTCGAGCCGACGTCGGTGACGTGCTCGTGCAGGAGTCGCAGCGCGCGTTCATGTCGCGCGTGTACGGCTGGATGTTCGCCGGGCTCTCCATTACTGGCGTGGTGGCGGTCCTCACCGCCGCCAATCCGCAGTTCGTGGCGCAGATCGCCCAGTGGCGCTGGCCGATGTTCTTCGCGCAGCTCGGTCTGGTGTTCGCCCTGTCGGCGATGGCCCACCGGCTCTCCGGCGCGGTGGCCGCGGTGATGTTCCTCGCCTACTCGGTGCTCACCGGGCTCACCTTCTCGGTGCTCTTCTACGTGTACACACGGGGCTCACTCGCCAACGCGTTCCTGCTGACCGCGGGCACCTTCGGCGCCATGACCATCTTCGGGACGGTCACCAAGAAGAACCTGAGTGGCTGGGCCACCTTCCTCTTCATGGGTGTCATCGGCGTGGTCATCGCCAGCGTCATCCAGGCCTTCTGGCCCAGCCCGATGCTGAACTTCGTGGTGGGCTGCGCGGGCGTGCTCGTCTTCGCGGGCCTCACCGCGTACGACACCCAGAAGCTGCGCGAGATGCACGCCGCCTCGGGTTACAACTCGGCCGCCGCGCTGAGCATCGTCGGCGCGCTGACGCTGTACCTGGATTTCATCAACCTCTTCATCTCGCTGCTGCGCCTCTTCGGCGCTCGCAACGACGACTAGCCCGCGAGGGCCGGGCACGGTGAGTGCCCCCATGCAAGGAGGCGGTGGGCTCCCGGGCCCGCCGCCTCTTCATTTTCCGCGCCCCCGCGAGGCCCGCGGCCGGAGCAGGGGCACCTCCCGGCCGCGCGCCGGACGAACTGGTCCGATGGTCGGACCAGTTGCTCCCGAGCGCGCCCGGGACCTCCCCCTGACAGGACCTCCCCCACCTCGCCTAGACTTTCCGTCATGACCCAAGAGAACGGTCGACCGCGGCGGGATGACGAGCTGGAGCTGGACTGGAAGGGACGCACCACGCCGGAGGAGCGCACCCAGCAGCCCGCGCTCGTGGAGGCGGGAGCGGGCCGTGGAGCGCCGGGAGATCCCCGTTACATGGGCATGGAGCTGCGCGGCGTCCTCGGCCCGCTGATGGAGGGGCCGGGCCTGAGCATCCGGCAGATCAAGGAGTGGGCGGAGATCCTCGTCGGCTGGGAGACGCGCAACCGCTACGAGGCGATCGATACCGACGGGCGCTTCATGCTGTACATCGGCGAGACGGGCGAGGGCTGGGGCAACGCGCTGCTGCGCAACCTCTGGCCCTTCCGCCGCGTGGAGCTGGAGTGCATGACCCAGGGGGGCACCCGGGCCCTGAGCCTCCATCAGCCCTGGACGTTCTTCTTCACGTACGTGGAGGTGACGGCCTGGGACGGGCGCCAGCTGGGCTACATCCAGCAGCGCTTCGGGCTGCTGCGCCGGACGTTCGACCTCTGCACCCCGGCGGGCGTGGTGATGGCCACGCTGGAGGGTCCGCTGTGGAAGCCCTGGACCTTCCACGTCAAGCAGCGCGGCCAGGAGGTGGCCACCATCCGCAAGCAGTGGAGCGGGCTGGGCAAGGAGATCTTCAGCGACTCCGACAACTTCGGGGTGGAGTTCCACCCCGGCCTCACCGACGCCCGGTTGAGGCAGATGGTGCTCGCCGCCACGCTGATGGTCGACCTCTGCTACTTCGAGGATCGTAGCCGCAGCGGCTCCTTCTGGGACGTGCTGAGCTTCTTCGACTGAGGCCGGGCTACTCGGCCTTCTTGCGCGAGAACGGCATCAGCAGCCGCTCCACGGGGCGTCCGCCCACGAGGTGCTCGTCGACGATGGCGGGCACGTCCTCGGGCTTCACCGCGCCGTACCAGGTGCCCTCGGGGTAGACCACCACGGAGACACCGAACGAGCAGGTATCGAGGCACCCGGCCGCGTTGGCTCGCATCTGGCCCTTCAGGCCGCGCTTCTCCAGCTCTTCCTTGAAGCGGGCGCGGACTTCCTCGGCACCCTTCGACGCGCAGCACCCCTTGGGGTGCCCCTCGGGGCGCTGGTTCGTGCAGACGAATACATGACGCTTGAACGGAGGCATGTCGCCCTCCTAACGCGCCTTCCGTCCAAAAGCGATTAACGGAAACGGCACCTGCCTGTGCCTTTCTTGCCTCGGGCCCTAGGCGGCCGGACGATCCGTGCACAGACTCTCAGCAAACATCCGCTAGTGATCATCGGCCTTTCCGCGGGAGTGACCCTACATGACTCGTCATATGATGAGGATCCACTACACCGAGGGCTGCGCAAGAGAGTTGATCGCTGGGCGGGCAGGCTTTAGATCGGCTCCCCCGGCGCGGCTTCGAGCCGCGGAAAGCGTTCCGGACGTGGACCGTCCAATCGGTCACACTCCCCTATCTGTAGGTGGCTCAACGATGGCGGACACAAGATCTGGGGGTCACAGAACCTTGACGAGTCCGGAACGAAGATCGTACCTTTACTTACCTGTCTGCCCCCCAGGAGAGCAGGCGGGACCCCAAGAAAACAGACGTTGAACCCTCGCTACGCACCCTTCCCTACCCAGGGAGGAGGCGTGTCGAATCGAGATCACTCGATCCCGAGAGATCTCGCGGGCTTGGCTTTTTGCAAATTTTGCAACCACACGCTGGGTGAAGAGCAGCGGGAGGGACCATGGAGCACGAGCGGAGCGCCACGGCAGCGGTTCTGGATGGCAAGGAGACGGCGGCGGGGCTGAAGCCGAGAGGCCCCGCTGGCGGGCTGACGGTGGAGCGGTTCTTCACCACGCCCGGGGTGGATCCCGCCGATGAGCTGGCGTGGGAGCTGCGCACGGCGGCCATCTCCGGTGAGGACGGAAAGTCCGTCTTCGAGCAGAAGAACGTGGAGGTGCCCAAGTCCTGGTCGATGCTGGCCACCAACGTGGTGGCGTCGAAGTACTTCCGGGGCACGCCGGGCACCCCGGAGCGCGAGACGAGCGTGCGCCGGCTGGTGGCGCGCGTGGTGGACACGCTGACGCGCTGGGGTGTGGAGGGCGGCTACTTCGCCACGGCGACGGATCGTGACTCGTTCCACGCCGAGCTCACCCACCTGCTGCTGCGCCAGAAGGCGGCCTTCAACTCGCCCGTCTGGTTCAACGTGGGCGTGGAGGAGCACCCGCAGTGCTCGGCGTGCTTCATCAACTCGGTGGGGGACTCCATGGAGTCCATCCTCGGGCTGGCGAAGACGGAGGGCATGCTCTTCAAGTACGGCTCGGGCACGGGCAGCAACCTGTCCACCATCCGCTCGAGCAAGGAGCTGCTGGCCGGTGGAGGCACCGCGTCGGGCCCCGTGTCCTTCATGAAGGGCTTCGACGCGTTCGCCGGCGTCATCAAGAGCGGCGGCAAGACGCGGCGCGCCGCGAAGATGGTCATCCTCAACGCGGACCACCCGGACGTGCTGGACTTCATCCGCTGCAAGTCCAGCGAGGAGAAGAAGGCCTGGGCGCTCATCGAGGCCGGGTATGACCCGAGCTTCAACGGCGAGGCCTACTCGTCGGTGTTCTTCCAGAACTCGAACAACTCGGTGCGCGTCACCGACGAGTTCATGCGCGCGGTGGTGAACGACAGCGCGTGGACGACGCGCGCGGTGCGCGACGGGCGTCCCATGGACACCTTCAAGGCGCGCGACCTGTTCCGGGAGATCTCCGAGGCGGCGCACCTGTGTGGTGATCCGGGCCTGCAGTTCGATACGACCATCAACAACTGGCACACCTGCTCGAACACGGACCGGATCAACGCGTCCAACCCGTGCTCGGAGTACATGTTCCTCGACGACTCGGCCTGCAACCTGGCGTCGCTGAACCTGATGCACTTCCGCACCATCGACGGGGACTTCGACGTCACGGCGTTCAAGCACGCGGTGGACGTGGTGCTGCTGGCGATGGAGATCATCGTCGGCTTCTCCAAGTACCCCTCTGAGAAGATCACCCAGAACAGCCACGCGTTCCGGCCGCTGGGCCTGGGCTACGCCAACCTGGGCGCGCTGCTGATGGCCACGGGCCTGCCGTACGACTCGGACGCGGGCCGCAACTACGCGGCGGCCATCACCTCGCTGATGTGCGGCGAGGCGTACGCGATGAGCGCGCGCATGGCCGGGAAGATGGGGCCGTTCGCGGGCTACAAGAAGAACGAGGAGCCGTTCCTCGGCGTCATCCGCAAGCACCGCAAGGCGGCCTACAACGTGCAGCCGGTGGGTGTGAGCGAGGAGCTGTTCGAGGCCCAGAAGAAGGCCTGGGACGAGGCGCTCGCGCTGGGGACCGAGGTGGGCTACCGCAACAGCCAGGTGACGGTGCTGGCGCCCACGGGGACCATCGGCTTCATGATGGACTGCGACACGACGGGCATCGAGCCGGACATCGCGCTCATCAAGTACAAGAAGCTGGTGGGCGGCGGCATGCTGAAGATCGTCAACCAGACGGTGCCGCAAGCGCTGGAGAAGCTGGGCTACCCGCAGACGCAGGCGCAGGACATCATCACGTGGCTGGACAAGCACGAGACGATCGAAGGCGCCCCGCACCTCAAGCCGGAGCACCTGCCGGTGTTCGACTGCGCCTTCAAGCCGGCGAAGGGCCAGCGCAGCATCCACTGGATGGGCCACCTGAAGATGATGGGAGCGACGCAGCCGTTCCTGTCGGGCGCCATCAGCAAGACGGTGAACATGCCGGCGGACGCCTCGGTGGAGGACATCGAGAAGGCGTACCTGGAGGCGTGGAAGCTGGGGCTGAAGGCGGTGGCGGTGTACCGCGACGGCTGCAAGCGGACCCAGCCGCTGAACACGTCGAAGGACAAGGTGAAGGACACGAAGGCGGCGGTGGCCGAGCCGGCGCTGGCGGCGGCGAGGGACGCCAACGCGATGAGGCGGCGGCTGCCGGACGAGCGGCAGGCGATCACGCACAAGTTCTCCATCGGTGGCCACGAGGGCTACCTGACGGTGGGCATGTACGAGGACGGCACGCCGGGCGAGCTCTTCTGCGTGATGGCGAAGGAAGGCTCGGTGGTGAGCGGCCTGATGGACAGCTTCGCGACGGCGGTGTCGCTGGCGCTGCAGTACGGAGTGCCGCTGCAGGTGCTGGTGGACAAGTTCAGCCACACGCGCTTCGAGCCGAGCGGCTTCACGGGCAACCCGGCGGTGCCGATCGCCAAGTCGATCGTGGACTACATCTTCCGGTGGCTGTCGCTGAAGTTCCTGCCGAGCGAGCAGGCCGAGGGGATGGAGGAGGCGGTGGAGAAGCAGGTGGCGGCGGAGCCGGCGAAGCCGGTGCAGGTGGCATCGGTGGCGCTGCCGATGTCGACGCCGCGGAAGACGTACCTGAACCAGGCGGACGCGCCGCCGTGCCACACGTGCGGAGAGATCATGGTGCGCAACGGGGCCTGCTACAAGTGCAGCAACTGCGGCACCACGAGCGGCTGCAGCTGAGTTCCCTCCGAGCCCCCTCCCCTCTCCCTCTGGGAGAGGGACGGGGTGAGGGTATGAAGTGAACTCGGGTTGGCTCCCGGCTCCCGGGTAGAAAACCCGAGTCCCAAGAAGGCTCCGGTGCGTACCCGCGCCGGAGCCTTTTTCATTACCCCTCGATGTCGGGCAGAGGACGCAACCACCTCGCGTCACCCGAGGCCACCGTCCGCGACGTACCCGAGGCCCGCGGAAGCACCCGCAGGACTCCAGCCGCGTCACACGCGTAGAGCCCCGAGCTCCAGGCGGGGTTCAGCTCCACCACGGCCCACCCGCGCCCCTCGATCCGACCCACGTCGAGGACGACGGCGGAAGGGAACGAGTCCCCAGCCCTCGCGAGCACCTCGGCCGCGAAGGCCTTGGCGGCCTCCAAGTCGAACGCGGCCAGTGAAGGCTCCTCGCGCTCGCCCTTCCAGGCATAGGGGCTCGCGGTCACGACACGGCCCTCGAGAACGAAACAACGGTACTCATCGAGCCAGCGCACGGGCTCGGCGGTCAGGACGGGCAGACTGTCCTCGAGCACCTCGGAGCCGGGAAGCTCCGCCCCCGAGTGGTAGACCGAGGCCCGGAACTGCTTCTCGTCGGCGGGTTTGACGAATCTCGGAAACCGCTCGCCGCGGGCAGCGCCGAGCGAGGTAAACCGCACGTCCCGGAGCACGAGCTCCGCGGGCAGGAGGGACAGCGAGTCGGCGGCGGGCTCGAGCAGCGCCAGGCCCAGCGCCTTCCCGATGGTATCCGCCAATAACGACTCTCCGTAGAAGACGAGGTCCTCCTCGGCCAGCCGCGCGGGAGGACGCCGATCGTGCAACCGGTGGACCCGCCACGAGAGACGCGAGGCCTCCGTGGCGAGGGCGATCGAATCCGAGCTGAAGCGCGGCGACAGCAACAGAACGGGCACGGAGGCACCCCACTCAGAACGAGGAGCCGCTCAACCGGCCATAGGCCTCGGACGCAGCCGTGATGAGCTTCTCCAGGTCGTCGAGCTCCTCCGCGCCGAACGGAGAGGGCCCGCCATCGAGGACGACGAAGCCCACGGTACGCTCACTCGCGCGGATCGGCGCGGCCGCCAGGTGCGAGAACGACTCGCCCAGGGCCGCGAAGAGCGCCTCGTCCTCCTGGCTCTCCGGCATGCTGGAGACCACGAGCCTGCCACCGGCGGCGGCCATGGCGAGGAGCGAGGGCGCGTCGAGATCCACCTGCAACGCGGTGACCGCGGACTTGTTGCTCCCGGGGCCGTACCCACGCCCCACCCGGGCGAAGCCGAACGTCTCGCCGAGCAGGAAGCCTCGCGGGAAACGCCCCTGGCAGTAGGACAGCAGCACCTTGCCCAGCGCGCCGCGCGTCGTCGCCTGCCGCAGGGCCTCGAGTGCCTCCTCGAGCTGCACCAGTTGCACGCCCTGGGAGTCCCCGGCGCTCTCGGCCGGCTCCGTGGAGCTCGCCGCCGAATCGGCGGACGGATCCCAGGTCGGGATGAACTCGTGGACGGACGCCAGGGGGATCTCCTCCTGCGCGCCGGAGGAAGCCGCCTGGGTGGCGCTCGCGTCATCCGACGAGAAGTCCACCTCGATGGCTCGCCGCTCCCAGGGAGACACGGGCTCGGAGTCGGCTCCGGCCTTCGCCGCCTCCGACTGCCGCCACCTCATGAGCTCCAGGTTCGACGTCACCTCCAGCTCCCGCGAAGGCATCCTCGGCAGCTCGACGGGCGCGGGCGCGACCCTGGCCTTGCGCTCGGAATCCGCACCGAGGGGGGCCGGGCTCGCCTCGGACGAAGGCGGCACCACCCCGGACGCATCGGGAGCGCGCTCCTCCTTCTTCTTCGGCTCTGGAGTGGGAAGCGGCGTGGCGGACACGGACTCGGCCGCCGGAGGCGACTGGACCGTGGCCCCCGTGGGCTCCCCGATGGGAGCAGCGGATGCCTCGGCCTCCACCACGAGCGAGACCGCTTTCAGATCCTGCTCGAACGAGGGCGTCGACGTCTGTGCAGGTGCTTCCACGGGCGCCGCCTGAGCGGGCACGGGCTGAACGGAGGGCGCGGACACCGCGGGCTTCGTCTCCGGCGCCGAGACAACGGGAGCGGGAGGCGCGGACTGGACCTGCCCCGCTGGCGAAGAGGACTGCACGCCACCCGGAGCCGAGACCTGCGGCGCGGAGGGAGCCGAAGCACTCGGAGGCCGAGGCGAAACAGGCGTGGCCTGCGCAGCCGGAGCGCCGGGAGGAACCGGCGCGCGAGGAGCACCAGCCGCGGGCTGCGGAGTCCCCGGGCCAGGAGGCGTTGCCTTCTGTGCCGGTGCGGGCTGCGACGACGGGCTCGCCCCCGGAGCAACGGCCGAGGGAGCCGGTACCTGGCCAGCGGGAGGAACCGTCCCCCCCTGCACCGGCGCGGGCCCGGGACGAACCGGGGCGCTCGAAGGCTCCTGGCGCGGCGACATCCCCGGAGGAGGCAAGACCCCGGGAGGACGCGCCGTCGCGGGCGCACCAGGAGGAACCTGGGCTCCGGGAGCCGACGACACTCCTGGCGCCGGAGGACGCACGGGTGCCGCTCCCGGCTGACCCGCCAGAGCCTCCGGAGGACGAGGCGTCCCCGCCGCCGGAGGAGATACCTGCCCGGTGCCCGCGGCAGTGCCCTGAGGAGCCGCCCCCTGCGCGGGAGGAACCGAGGCGGCCCCGGAGGGAGCCGCTCCCGGGGCGCTCCGAGGCAGCATGCCCGGAGGCAGGTTCGGACCAGGTTGCGAGGAGCTACCCGTGGTGGGCGCGGTCCCCGCCGGCTTCGCGACCGCCGGAGCGCCTGGCGAAGCAGATGTTCCAGCGGCCGGTGCCGCGCTCGGAGCCGTCGGCCCGGCAGGCGGTTTCGCGGCAGGAGGCTGATGCGGGACTCCAGCCCCGCCCTGCCCGCCAGCGGGTGCACTCGTCACGGCAGGAGACGTGGGTGCGCCCGTCGCCGGTGCGGGGCGCGGAGGCACGGCGGCGCCAGGCCCAGCGGCGGCTTTCGGAGCCCCCGAGGGCTGCGCGGACACGGCACCGGCGGGCGCGCCCGGAGCAGCGACCGCGGAAGCAGGCTGAGCGGGTGCGGCCCCCGCGGGAGCACTCCCCGGCGCGGTGGGCGCGCCAGGAGCAGCCTGTGGCCGCGAAGGCACCGCCGCGCCAGGCGCCGGAGACGTACCCGCCGCCGGAGGCTGCGCGGAAGGCCCTGCCCCCGGAGCACCGGGCGACCCCGGCGGACGAGGCGCCGCGGCCCCGGCCGGGACACTCCCTGGAGCCACTGGCACCTGAGTGCCACCCATCGTCATCGCGGGCTTCGGAGGAACCGCGCCCACGGGAGCACCGGCGGGCGCTCCCGGCGTGGCGGGCGCTCCCGGCGCGACGGGCGCTCCCGCCACCGGCGCCGCGGGCTTCGCGACGGGCCCTGCCGCCGAGGGCGCGGGCCGCATGCCCGGAGGCTGATTCGCCACGGGAGCCGCCGGAGGCTGAGCATGAGGACCCGCCCCGGGGTTGGCACCCGGAGCGGACGCAGGCGGAGGCCCCGCGCGCACGGCGGCGGGAGGAGCCCCGGGCGCGGGCGCGGGCTGCGCCGGAGCCGAAGGAGCCGGAGCACCCGCGACCGGAGGCCTCGGCGCGGACGCGGCCGCCGGCTGGGCCTGCAACGGCTGCGGCGACGCGGGCTTCGGAGCCGGAGCGGCCCCCGGCCCCACCGCGAGCTTGGGCTGGCCGGGCCGGGTGGGACGCGTCGGCTTGGGGATGCCGTAGCGCTTCTCCAGGAAGTGGAAGAGGCGCAGCTCGGGCACGATGGAGGGCACGATGCGCATGCCCGTGGCGAAGCTGAGCGCGTCCAGGTGCTTGGGATCGAACGGCGCCACCATGGCCGCCTTCATGCGGCGGCCCTCGATCGCCAGCGGGAAGGCCAGATGGCTCCGAGCCAGCTCGGGCTTGAGTTGTGCGAGCGTCTCCGCGGGCACCGCTTCCATCTCCGCGTCCGTGGCGAGGGGGAAGTGGTACACGTCCGACAGCGCCTGGCCCAACGCATCCAGGTCGAGCACACCCAGCTCGACCAGGTTGATGCCCAGACTGCCGCCGTAGATGAGTTGAGACTTCAGCGCTTCATCGAGCTGAGACTGAGTGATGAGGCCCTTGCGGACCAGGTGCGCTCCGAGCTGTTCGGCCATGGGGCCCCGATACTAGACCGGTCCGCGCCCAAGAGCGCATGCGACTCGCATCCCCGCCGTGCGGCACCCCACAACCACGCCCGAGTGCCCCGGCAGCGAGCTAGTAGGCGTTCTTCGACAGGAAGCCGCCCAGTGCAGTGCGGATGAGAATCTTCAGGTCCATCAGCAGCGACCAGTTCTCGATGTAGTACAGGTCGTACTCAATCCGCTTCTGGATGGACGTCTGCCCGCGCAGGCCGTTGATCTGCGCCCAGCCGGTGATGCCGGCCTTCACCTTGTGGCGCAGGTGGTAGCGGGGGATCTGCTTCTTGAACTCCTCGATGAACACGGGCCGCTCGGGGCGGGGGCCCACGAGGCTCATGTCGCCCCACAGCACGTTGAAGAACTGGGGCAGCTCGTCGAGCGAGTACTTGCGCAGGAAGGTGCCGATGGGCGTGCGCCTCGGGTCCTCCTTGCTGGCCATCATGGCGCCACGGACCTCGGCGTCCACGCGCATGGTTCGAAATTTGAGAATATGAAAAGTCTCGCCATCCATGCCCATGCGCTCCTGGGCGTAGAGGATGGGACCGCGGCTGGTGAGCTTCACCGCGAGGGCCACCAGCAACATGATGGGCGCGCTCACCACGATGGCCACCAGCGCGAAGAGGATGTCGAAGACGCGCTTGGCCACCATGTTCCAGCCCGTCATCGGATCGCCCTGGAGGCTGATGATGGGCAGCCCGCCGAACTCCTCGAGCCCGCCGTACAGGGTGACGTACTGGTAGAGGTCCGGCACCACCTTCACGTCCACCGTGCGCAGCGCGAGCTGCTCCATCAGCGGCTTGACGGCGGCCTGGTCCTCGAGCGGCACGGCGATGACGACCTGATCCACCGGGCGCGCATCCAGCACGGAGTCCACGTCCTTCACGTGGCCGATGACGGGCACGCCCAGCACCTGCTCGCCCACCTTCTCGGGGCGCAGCGAGAGCACGCCCACCACGCGGAAGCCCAGCTCGCGGTGGCTCTCCACCGTCTCGATGACACGCTGGCCCAGCTCGCCCGCGCCGATGAGCAGGATGGACTTGAGATTGTAGCCGCGCCGGCGCACCTCGTTGAGCACCTCGCGCAGCACCAGGCGCACCATCGACACGCCCACGAACGAGTAGCCGGCGAAGAAGGCCAGCATCAGACGCGAGTAGCGCTCGCGGGTGAAGTACGTCAGCGCCACCACGATGAGGGTGGCCATGACGGTGGCCTTGAAGACCTCGAACACCTCGCCGATGTGCGTGCGCGCCCGGTTGGTGGCGTACAGCCGCGACTGCCGGTAGGTGACCGGGAAGACGATGAGCACCGTCGCCAGGGACAACAACGTGTCATCCAGGGGCGGCAACCCGTGGAACACGGGGATGGGGCCCTCGAAGCGGGTGACGTAGGCGAGCGCGAACGCCACCGTCAGCATCACCACGTCGGCGGCGACTTTGATGGACGTATAGAAGCGCTGGAACCGGCTGAACACGCGGGCCTCCTTCTGTGGCCTGCAAGACGCGGCCGCCACCTGCAATCGTCGCACCCCACCCCGACACGCCGTCCGCTACCACACACCCCATGCGGCCGGAGCGCTCCTAACACGGAAACCGCCCGGAATCCAAGGGGTTGCCCCCGCTTGTGGCCAACGGTGCGAGCCTCCTGGACCCCGGGCGACCCTCTCGGAAAAGGAGGGCCTCCAGGACAGAAGTGTCAGGGTGCGGCGGCCCGGGCGGAAGAAACGACAGGAGCCCCCATCACCACGTCCACCTCGGCCTGGATGGAGCGCAGGAAGGCGGCCCGGCTGAAGCGCTCGGCCTGGGCGCGGGCGTCGGCGGGGCGGAAATCGGGCTCCCACCGCTCGAAGCGGCGCACGGCCTCCACCAGCGCATCTGGCGTCTGCGCGTCGAAGAAGAGGCCCGTGCGAGGGCTGACCGTCTCCAGTGCCCCACCCCGCCCGTAGGCGATGACGGGACGGCCGCAGGCCTGTGCCTCCAACGGGACGATGCCGAAGTCCTCCTCGGCGGTGAAGATGAGGGCGCGGGCGTCACGATAGAGGCCGGCGAGGGCCTCGTCCGACACGGGCCCGAGGAAGCGGATGTGGGAGGGCAGCGCCCCCGAGGTGAGCCTGGCCGCCTCCTGGCCGGTACCCACCACCCAGAGCGGCGCGTCCAGCTGGCGGAAGGCCTCCAGGGCGATGTCGAGCCGCTTGTAGGGGGCGAAGGCGCCCAGCCACAGGTAGTAGCCGCCCTGGCCGAGGCCCTCCAGCGGGTGCTGGCAGAAGCGCTCCAGGGCGACGGGCGGGTACACCACCTGGGCCTCGCGGCCCCAGAAGCGCCGCACCTTGCCGGCGATGTGCTGGCTGTTGACGAGGATGCGGTCGACGCCAGCGGTGCTCTCGCGATCCCACTTCTGGAGGTACGGCCGCACGGCATGCGCGGCCACGCGGACCGGCAGCGAGGCACGTCCGGGCCCGAAGTAGTCGTCGAACAGGTCCCACATGTAGCGCATGGGGGCGTGCACGTAGGCGAGGTGCTTCGCCCCGGGCGGCTTGCGGATGCCCTTGGCCACGCAGTGGCTGGAGGAGACGACGAGGTCGTACCCCTCGAGACGCATGGACTCGATGACCTGGGGGAGGACGGGGAGGAAGTGCCGGTAGAGCTTGTGGATGCGCGGAATGCGCTGGAGGACGGAGGTATGGATGGGCCGCGACTCGATGCGCGGGTGCACCACACCGGGGCGGTAGACGAGGGTATGGATGTCCGCCTGCGGGAACAGCTCGCACAGTGCCTCGAGCACGTGCTCACCGCCGCGCTGGGTGACGAGCCAGTCGTGGACGAGGGCGACCTTCACGGGCGGGCCTTGTACCACCGCTTGGCCCCGATGCCGACAACCGGGCAACCGAGCCCCCCACGGCGGCCCGCGCGTGTGGTAGTGCCTGCTCCGTGGCGAGCGTCCTCATCGACCTGCGGATGGTCCGTGGCCGGCTGCACGGCATCGCGCGATACGCGCTGGAGCTGGCGTGCAGGCTGCCGGAGATGGCCCCGGACCTGCGCTTCAGTGGCCTCACGGGCCCGGAGGGGCTGCCAGCGGGACTCGGCGCCCTCACCCCGCGCATCCCCCTGCACCGCTGCCCGGCGAGCTTCCTGTCGCCGCTGGAACAGCCGGCACTCGGGGCCTCGCTCGCCCGGCTGGGGCCGGATCTGTTCCACGCGACGTCCTTCTCCGTGCCGGCGCTGTGGCCCGGACGACTGGTGGCCACGCTGCACGACGCCAACCACCTGGTGCTGTCGGAGCAGTACGGCCCGGGCCGCCGCGCCTACTACAAGCTCATCGTGGGCCCGAGGGCGAAGACGGCGCGGGCGCTCATCACCGTCTCCGAGTTCTCCCGCGCGGAGCTGGCGCGCGAGCTCGGCCTGTCGCCATACCGCCTCCAGGTGATTCCGAACGGAGTGGACGCGCGCTACCAACCGCCAACGGCCTCGGAGCTGAAGGACTTCCGGGAACGGCGAGGGCTGCCGCAGCGCTTCTTCCTAGCGGTGGGCAACACGAAGGCGTTCAAGAACCTCGGGATGCTGGCGGAGATCGCACCGTCACTGCCGGTGCCCATCGTCCTGCTCGCGGGCAGGAAAGCGGTGTGGGAGCTGGGCTTCCCGGACAGCACGATCGAGCTGGCCGATCTGCCCGAGGACGACATGCCGCGCCTCTACGGAGCCGCGACCGCGCTGCTGCTGCCCTCGCGATACGAGGGCTTCGGGCTGCCCGCGCTGGAGGCGATGGCCTGCGGCACTCCGGTGGTGGCCGCGCGAGCCACGTCCCTGCCGGAAGTGGTGGGCGAGGCCGCACTGCTGCTCTCGCCGGACGATGCGAACGCCTGGCGCGAGACGGCGTTGAAGCTGCTGCGCGACGACGCCCTGCGCCGGGAGCTCTCGGAGAAGGGCCGAGACCGAGCCGCGCTGTTCAGCTGGGAGGACTGCGCCCGGAAGACGCTGGCCACCTACCGCCGGGCGCTCGAGGCCCGCTGAGCCTTCTCTCTGCTCCATTGAAGGACATCCACCCCATGAAAATGGCTTTGGTTCCGCGAAAGCTCGGCGCTGCGGTCCTCTGTCTATTGTGGCTTTTGTCGCCGCGGTTGCAGGTTCGGGCGGAGGTGTTCTCTGCCTCGTGCCGCTCCTGGCCGTGGCCTCGGCGGACCCGGTATCGGAATTGCCCGCTGGCTCGCTATTCGCCGAGGTGCTGAATGCGAATCCATGACCTCCTCAATGAGGCGTTTCTCTTGATTGGCAACTTACAGCGAGCGGCTGAATTCACTGGGAAGGGGGACGAGGTCGCCCTCTGGCAGCACCTGCGCGAGCACTGGAATTTCACCGTCACGGCCGGCCAGGTGTACGTCTTCGAGGACTACCTCGCTGGCCTCGATCCCGCGCGCACCGCCTACGTGAGTACCGCCTTCAACGCGCGCGCGGATGCGATGTCCCGACAGACCATGGCCATGCTGCTCCGGACCCTGGATGAAATGGCGGAGCCAGAACGGAAACGGCGGCTCCTCATTCTCATCGATCTGCTCAACTTCATAGCGGCCACCGATCAACAGGAGGCTCTCGCACGCTATCTCAAGGATTCTCGTTCCGATGATGCTCCACCCGCCCTCGCCTTTTTCGATACTCGCGAGGAGGCAGATACCTGGCTGAACCAGCTCGCGGCCCCTCCCAGCTATGGCAAAGTGATGATCGGCGACGAGTATTACGAAATCTGGTTCTCACGCGAGGACAACATTCGCGAGCTACTGCATGACTCTGTGATGGAGTATTTCCTCGAGGATTTCGAGTCGAAGGCCCTGCCTCCCGCCGCCGCGTCGTTCAACACTCGCGAGGAGGCCATGGAGTGGTTGGCGAATCACCCCGCCTCTCCAACATCCCTGGTGATCATCGCGGGTGAGCGCTACCACGCCGTCAATCACAAGAAGTTCAATCGCCACACCCTTCATTCCCTTTCACGCCTGAAAGAAGAGCGGGCGAAGAGAAAGGCCGAACTCGCACAGCAGGACAATGTAGAAGTAGAGCCCTCCAAGGATTGAAAGAAGACATGCCCTCATGAGAGGTGTCGCTCCCCTACTAGATTGCCGAGGGCTCCACTTTCGCTCAAGATGGAGATATGCGACGTCTTCCTCTGTTCATTTTCGTGACGTTCCTTCCACTACTGCTCGGGATGACAGGAGTGGAATACACGCCGAACATCACGCAGCAAGCAACTGCCGCGACAAGCCTCGTAGGCTCGCTGGTTCCTGAAGGTCTCACGACTCCGGGTCTTGAGACAATCGCTAGCAAGCGGCCCGGCTCTCGTTTCACACAGAAAGACAAGCTGACCGTCAAACAGGACAATGCTTCTCGAAATGGGGGCAAGACTCAGTGCGAGAAGTGTGGTGTCGAGACGGTTCCAGCTCAGCAGCATCAGAAGGGTGTTACGCCTCCCAAGAACGAGACGCAGGTCGACCACGTGGTCCCCAAATCAAAGGGCGGCCCTGGAACTCCCGATAACGGCCAAGTTCTCTGTCGGGATTGCAATATCAAGAAGAGTGACAAGGAACAGTAAAGGTGACTCGACCATGACGGAGCACGCTCCCTCACAGCACGTAAAGCTACTGTTCGAGCTGGAACAGGACGAGGACGGTTACCCGCCAGCCAGTGCGGAAACACTCTGGGCCATCAAGGTGGGTGAGGGTCTCTTCAAGATCGATAACATTCCGTTTTTCGCGCTCGGCGTCGCCGTGGACGACATTGTTTCGGCTGTGCCAGAGGAGAGCGTCTTTCGCTTCAAGGAAGTCGTTCATCCCTCAGGACACAGTACGATTCGGGTCATCGTCTACGACCCCTCGGATGTGCCGGCTGTGCATGCGCACTTTCAGCAATTGGGATGCTCGACGGAACAGAGCCATCTTCCCCGACTCCTCGCCGTCGACGTGCCGCCCACGGTCTCACTGGAAAAGCTGAGGCAGGAGCTAGACTCTGGCAAGGAAGCGGAGCGATGGGGCTACGAGGAGGCCTGCCTGGCACAGCCTTGACGGAGACTCCCTACCCTGGCGAGTCACCCTCGAAGCTCGATACTCCCGTCCGGACGAGGCCGGAGACCAGTACCGTCCGCTCCAACTCGGCGGGGTTGAGACGAAACCAGCGGGCGACGAGCAGAACCTCCTGCGCCTCGTGGGCACGCAAGCCCACCGTCCTGGGCTCGGGCCGCTCGAAAATCTCACTCGCCTTCTCCTCCAACGCCAGGCGTTCCCCAGGCGTCTGGGGCGCGGAAAGCTCGGCTCGTACGCTGCCCCGGCGCACGATGTAGACCCGGTCCTCTCCGTCGTGGCCCGGCACCGTGTAGAGGAACGAGAGACGCTCCACGTCCTGACCGACCCGGACCAGTTCCGCCTGCACGCCCTCCAGGGTCTCGGCCCGATCACGGAGATCCGCGGCGTATTCGAACTGGAGGCGGCTGGACGCCATGCTCATGCGCTCGCGCAGCTGAGCGAGCGGCTGCTCCGTGAGTCCATTCAGGAAGTTTCGCGCCTGGGCAACACGCGCGAGGTACTCGGTGCGCGTGCACCCTCCCGCGCACGGGGCCACGCAGCGCCCGACCTGTCCCCGGATGCAGCGTGGATCCTCCCGGAGTCCGAACAGGTCGATCTGATCCGCCAGCCGCATGGGCGTGTCCGAGGGACAGTCCCGCAGCTCCAGCAGATCCGACACCGCCCTCACCGCCTCCACGGCACGCTGCCGGCCGCGAACGGGCCCGAAGTACTCACAGCCATCGTTGATGACCTGCCCCACGACCAGCAGGCGAGGCACCGGCTCGCGCGTCAGCTTGATGAAGCACAGCAGGCTGTCTCGCTTGTGCTCCACGTTGAAGGGAGGCCGCCAGCGCTTGATCAGCCGGAACTCCTCCAACAGCGCGGCGAACTCGCTCGGGACGTACTCCCACTCCACCTCGTGCGCATGCCCGATGATCTCCGCGGCCTTCTCCCCTCGCTGCGCCCGGAAATAGGAGAGCAGCCGCGTCCGCACCTTCACCGACTTGCCCACGTAGAGCACCTCTCCCGAGGGTCCCCGCATGCGGTAGACCCCGGGACGGTTCTCGGCACGGGCGCGAACATCCGCGCGCAGTTGTGGGAGGCGGCTCGAGCTCACTGAACCGCAAAAGGTACAGCCCACACACATCGGGCGCCGACAGCCAGCGGGGCGGGCGCCTCGGGAACGGCGGAGGGGGGAGCGGAAGAGCGGGCGCTCATCCCGCTCCCCAAGTGCCCTCCTTACTGCCTCACTGGTCGTCGCACGGCGTCCCCAGGCGGGCGCCCGTGTACACGCCGAGCTCGTTGTAGATGAGCGGCAGGTTCTCGGAGAGCGGCACCGTGCGCAGCTCGGTCTTCTTCTTCTTCTCGACCCAGATCGAGGGGGCCTCCTTGTCCACCACCAGCCGCAGATCTCCCTTCTTCGTCGAGAAGATCTCCCCCTCCGAGTCGGAGACCACGTCCGTCATCTTCTGCTGCTGCAGGTTGCCCTTGGGGCCGATGAACACCCGGAACTTCTTCTCCTCGGACGGATGGAAGCCGCGGTCCACCAGGTAGTAACGGCCCTTCTGATCGCGCAGCAGCGCATAGGGCACGTATTTCTGCGGGTTCGGCTCGAAGGTGGCATTGCCCAGCACCTCCCGCGCCTTCTCGAATTCGAGCATCGAGAACGGGATGATCCGCTCACCACAACGGACCTCGCAGAGCTTCTGCTCCTCCTTCACGTTCACCTCCGAGTACACGCGCATGTCGAGCCCGCGGAACGAGGAGTTCATCGTCTTGTTGAAGAAGCGCGGCTCCAGGAAGTGATTGCCCGTGAGCACCCAGGGAGGAGGCGCCACCGGGACGAACTTGCGCCCATCTCCATAGGACAACTGCACGCCCTGCTTCTCATCGGGCGTCACCACCACGTAGTGACCCTTCCCATCCGTGCACACCTGCGTCTTCGCCACACGAATCCCCTCCGCGAGCGTCTCGCCCTGGCCTCGTGAGGACTCGAGGTTCTCCTCGAAGTACCTCGTGGCGAACTCCTCCTGGTTCGCCGCGTCCACGGCCGTCGTCCAGCCCACCCGGCCCGCCCGCACCTCCAGCTTCATCGCCTCGCCGAACCGGCAGGAGATCTCCTTCACCTGCGCCTGGATGGCCCTCTTCGCCTCGAACGACTCGCACAGCCTGCGCAGCGACTCGAACGGCGTCCCGCAGTAGGAGGAGATGCTGTACTGCTTGAGCTGCTCGTCCGAGACGCTGCCCCAGTCGATCGTCGCCTTCACCGAGGTGCCACACGCCTCGTTCATGGACTTCACCGACTCGGCGAGGCCTTCCTCCGACTGAGCCGTCTCGGCCTTGCGGTCGAAGGCCATCAGCTTCGTGAGGGTGCCGTCCGACTGCTGCTTCTTGTGCAGCGCGTACACGTCCTGGGCCTTCAGGGCCTTGGTGCGCGCGTCATCGAAGGAGACCTTGAGGCCATCACGCCGGCCGGGAGTGTTGAGGTAGTTCGTCTTACGGCCGCCCGCGTTCGTGTCGATGACGAAGGTGGAGAAGGCCCGTCCGCGCCACTGCGTGGTGTAGTACACGTCGTCGCCCGACTCGCGGATCTCGTAGGGGAGGACCTTGCCGTCGAGCTCGCTCCCCGTCCCCTGCACCTGGATCAGGGCCTTCTTGCTCTCGACGGGGGTGAGCGGGACGACCGCCACCTGCTCCCCCTCGGGGCCGGAGAACACCTTCGCCGCTTCCACGGGAGCCGCCGCCCGCGCGGGGACCGCTCCCAGCATTGCTACCGCGATGAACGTCGCCAGAACCGCTCTCACATCTTCCTCCTGTCGGGTGCGCCAGGACCTGGTCCGATGGCGCGAGCGCTCACAACTAGAGCTGGATGTCGTGCTTGTCGCAGAACTGGCGGACCCGCGCACGCTCCTTGAGGGACATCATCGACCGGCCCTCCCGCCACCTCGCGTTGGCGTGACCAAGAGACCCTTGAGTGCAGTAGACACGCGTGCTCAGGGAGAACCCCGCTCCTGACGGGCGGATCCGCAGGCTCCGTGCGGCGAGATCGAGCGCCTCCTGGGTCTTGCCCTCGGCCAGGGCGAGCTCGCCTTGCTCCAGCATGCCCCGTACCTCCTCCGGCACGGCCTCTCCCGGCGAGGACACGCGAGAGGCGGGGCGGCGCTCGACGACGGGAGCCACTGGCGGAACAGGGGCAACAGGGGCAACCACCTTCACCGGGGCAGGTGCGACGGAAGGCTCGGGTGGAGCCGGCGCCTTCATCGCCGGAGCCGGGAGCGCCACCACGACGGTCGTCTCGGTGGGCCCCCACGTGAACCGGGGCCCGAACCACCAGCCGGCGGCCACGCACCCGAGAAGCAGTACCCCCGCTCCCGCCATCAGGCCCGCCCTCGGAGCGGGGCGGCTCAGCGTCACCTGCGGCGCGGTGGCGGGGACGACCGGGGCGGCGGCTGGCCGCTGCTGGGACATCACGGTCGATGAGGGAACGTAGGTCGCTTCGACTCCAGCCTCCTCCATCGAGGCGGCTGCCGGGGCCGGAAAGCGTGCCGTGGACGAGGGCACATGCGTCGCGGCGAACCCGCCTTCATCCATCGCGTCCGGAGCCGGGAGGCGCGCCGTGTCGAAGGGCACGTGCGTCGCGGCGAATCCACCCTCCCCCTCCGGGACCGGAATGGAGCGTGCCCGCGAGGAGGAGAACGAGGGCACCGCGATTCCCGTGAGCGACTGAAGCGGGCTGCCGGTCAGCTCCAGGACGAAGGTGGCGACATCCGGCTGGCGATCCCCCGGGTTCTTCGACAGCGCCCGCTCCACCGCCGCGAGAACCCGCGCGGGCACCTCTGGACAGAGCGTCGCCAGGGGCTCGGGCTGCGTGTGGACGATCCGGAAGATCACCTGCACGACGCTCCCGCCATCCCCCTCGATGGCGAACGGCGGCGTCCCGGTGAGCATCTCGTAGACGATGCACCCGAGCGCGAAGAGGTCCGTCCGGGCATCGATCTCCCGGTTCTTCCCCATCGCCTGTTCGGGCGACATGTACTGCGGCGTGCCCATCAGCACGGCTTCCTGGGTCTGGAGCGTCTGCGAGTCGAGCATCTTCGAGATGCCGAAATCGAGCAGCTTCACCCGCTCGTCCACCACGCCGCCGGAGTCGGTGGGGACGAGGAACACGTTGGCGGGCTTGAGATCGCGGTGGACGACCCCGGCGCGGTGCGCCGCCTGGAGGGCCGAGCCGATCTGCCGGACGATGGAGAGCGCCTTGTCGAGCGGGAGCCGGCCCCGCTCCAGCCGCTGCTCGAGGCTCTCGCCGCGCAGGCACTCCATGACGAGGAAGGGCGTGCCATCCGGCAGGGCGTCGAAGTCGACCACCTCGACGATGTTCGGATGGCCGAGTTGGGAGGCGATCTCCGCCTCGCGGCGGAAGCGCGCGTACAGCTCGGGGTTCTGGCTCGCGCTGTTCCGGAGGACCTTGACCGCTACCTGGAGGCCGGAGAGCCGGCGATGTTGGGCCAGGAAGACCGAGCCCATGCCCCCCTTTCCGAGCAGCGAGGTGATCTCGTACGTGTCCCGAAGGACCGTGCCCACACGAATTTCACTGGCAGCCGGTTGGGTCATGGAGAGTCGGGCGCACCAGGGGCCCCCTCCCGAGACTTAGTCCGCTTTGGCCCCCCTTCGCCAGTCACCCCCGGGCGAACCGCCGGGCGGTCTCGACCAGCGAGGAGAGATCGAAAGGCTTGTGCAACACACCCGCGAGGGAAGGATGCGACACCGGCAGGGCACTGATGGCGACCACCGGCACCCCATCGAGCCCCGGGTCGGCCCGCATCCGTTCGAGGAAGGCCCAGCCGTTCATCCGGGGCATGATGAAGTCGAGCAACACCAGTGCCGGTCTCTGACCTCCGTGGAGCCACGCGAGTGCTTTCTCGCCGTCGGCCATGCACGTCACCTGGAAGCCCTCGTCCCTCAGCAGCTCCTCGATGGTGTCCCGCAGGTCGGACTCGTCCTCGACCAGGAGAATGACAGGCGGAACTCCGGCCGGGGTGGACATGGTGGGCGCTGCTTAGGCCAGCGGGCGGCGGAGAACCAGGGAACATCCGCCGGGTCCGACCCGGCGCATCCTCCGGGTCTCAGTGCTCCTCGAACATGGCCTGGAGGACGCGCCAGGCGAGCTGGACCTCGCGGCCCGAGCGGCGCGAGAGGAAGTCGCAGATCTCCGCGACATGATCGGGCCGCTCGCGCTCGAAGTTGTGGAACAGCGTCCTCAAGGACACATTGAGCCCCACCGACAGCTTCGACAGCGTTTCGAGAGACGGGGAGAACGAACCGCGCTCGATGCGCCGGATGGCGTCGACGGACAGTTCACTGCGCTCGGCGAGCTTCTCCTGGGTGAGTCTCCTTGCGTTCCTGAGGCGCCGCATGTGGTCGCCGAAACGGAGAGGCAACTGTCCCCCCCCGGACAGCCTGTTCTTCTCGTTGTCCATACGCACCGAGAATAATTGGTGGGCTACCTCTCGATGTGAAGTGCGCATGTTCTGGGATGGACGCTGCTTTCAGCGTCAAGCCCTCAACCACCAAGGGGCATCGTCCGGCGGTACAACCCCGCGCCCAGCACCAGCATCAGGGCCTGCGAGGCCTGCACGTGGAAGAGCGGATCGTGCAGCAGCGACAGCAGGCAGAAGAAGGCAAGTGCCCCGAGCGCGCCCAGGCCCTCGGGCCGCTTCAGCGGGAAACGCCAGGCGAGCCAGCCCAGCAACACCACGAAGAGGATGGCGCCCGGTACGCCCGCCTCGGCGGCCATGCTGACGAACTGGTTGTGAGACTTGCCGGCGTGCTCTCGCGCCTGCTGCGGCATGTCGGGAGTGGCGTAGAGGCGGGCCTGGAAACGTCCCGCGCCCACGCCGGTGACGGGGTGCTGGCGCACCGCGCACAGCCCCGTCTCCAGCAGCGCCGCCCGGCTCCCCGAGCCCTTCTCCGTGGTGCTGTTGAGGAAGCGCTCGCGCAGGGGCTGGTTGAGGGCCAGCGCCAACCCGGCCAGCCCCAACACCGCGGCGCACGCGGGCAGGCCCACGCGCCTCGGCAGGCCAATCACCACCACCAACCCCATCACCGCCACCAGGGCCACGCTGGCCGCTCGCGCGTACGGGAAGAGGCCCACGGCGACGAGCCCCACCCCCGCCACCGTCAGCGCAGCAATGCGCCGCCGGCCTTGCAGGTGCAGCCCCACGCCCAGCGCGAAGGCCACCGCCATGCCGCCGATGTGCGAGAACTTCAGCCGGTGGAACAGCAGTCCCCCGGCCATGAAGCGATCCTCCGTGCCGGGAACGAGCTCGTAGACGCGATCGAACGGGATGCGCGTCCACGCCAGCGGCGCCCAGGCCTCCGGCGGCGGCCACACCCCGAAGTGCTGCAGCCCCGCCACCGCGCACGAGATGAGGAACACTCCACCCAGCACCCACGCCAGGCGCACCCGCCGCGCCTCCGACAGGGCGCCGAGCGCCACCGCCGCCACGGGGATGCCCACGAAGTCCAGCAGGCGCGCCACGCCCGTGCCTCTCGGTGGGTTTCCGGAGAGCAGCGGCGCCAGCAGCGCCCACGCGAGGAAGGCCACCAGGGGCGCCCAGGCGCGCAAGGCCCCGCGCACGGTGACGCCGTTCCGCCGGGCCACCACCACCGCGCCCAGCGCACACCCCACGAACCCCACCGCGGACACGGCCTCCAGGAACAGGCAGCCCACGCCCCACAGGGACAGGAACACGAGCAGCCAGCGCTCGAGCGCCTCGGGCCGCACGTTCACGTGCTTCGTCTCCGCAGCCAGCCCTCGCCCTGCATCCACAGCAGGGCCGCGGCCACCACCAGCAGCGCGACCGGGAGCCACGCGGCCACCGCCGGTGACATGCGCTCGGAGATCGCCAGCGTGCGGGTCACCACCATCAGGCCCCACATCGTCACCGAGACGAGCAGACCCTCGACGATGGCCACCGTCAGGTGCCCCTTGCGTCCCGGGCGCAGCGCCAGTCCCACCGCCAGCAGCGCCGCGGGAAAGCCCGCCAGCGGGTAGGCGAAGCGGTTGTGGAACGCGAGCGAGAACCGCCCCGTCTCCAGTCCCACCTCCCGGCGCGCCTGGATCTGCTCGCGCAGCACCGGCAGCCCCATCTGCTCGGGCCGGCCAGGGCGGATGCGGAAGGTGTCCGGGGTGACGCCCAGCTCGTACTCGGCCTCGTCCACCTGGTGCACCTGGGACTGGCCATCCTTCGTGAACGAGCGCTCCACCACGCCGCTCAGCTTCCAGCGGCTGCCCTCCACCGGGGACATCGTCCGCGCGTCCAGGCGCCTCGCCAACCGGAAGTCCGGGGTGACGGTGAGGATCGCCACGTTGCGGAAGCCTTCCTGCGCACTGCCCGCACGCAGGTAGAAGATGTTGTCGCCCCGGCGGAACCACTGCTTGGGGCTGTGGTACAGGCCCCAGTCGCCCCAGCGGTTGAACTTCTCGGTGGTGATCTGCTCCACGCGCCGGGCCGCCTTGACGACGACCCACTCGTCGAACGCGACGAGCCCCACGCAGGCCACCGCCACGCACAGCGCCACGGGCAGGTAGAGGGCGCCCGGTCCAAAGGTCAGGGCACGCATCGCCGTCACCTCGCCGCGCTTGCGCAGGGAGGACACCGAGGCCCCCGCGGCCAGCAGCAGCGCCGCCGGCCCCACCTGCTGCGTGGAGACCAGCGCCTTGTTGGCGTACAGCAACATCACGTTCCAGACCCAGCCCTCGCCGGTGTAGTTGCGCGCCCGGTCGACGAAGTCCACGACGAGGAACACCGTCACCACCGCGGCGAGGATGCCCACCGCGAACTGGAGGTACGTGCGCGCCACGTAGCGGAAGAGCGTCCGGTTCACCGCACCGTCCCCGAGCGGTTGACGCGGTACATGGCCACCACGCCCGCCGCGCAGAAGAGGATGTTGGCGAGCTGGCCCGCCAGCGGCACCGGCAGCTTGCCCTGCTGGCCCATCTGCTCGAAGAGCCGCATGAGCAGGTAGAAGAGCACGTAGCCGCCCAGCGTGAAGAGGTAGCCCCACGCGCGTCCGCCCTGCCTCCGTCCGATGGCCAGCGGCGTGCCCAGCAGCGCGAAGGACAGCGGCGCGAGCGCGTGCCCCACGCGGTTGTGCAGCGCCATCAGGAAGGGCCGGGGATCTCCCCCGGTGCGCTCGGCCTCGTCGGCGGCCTGGAGCAGCTCCACCGGCGTCAGCTCCTCCTTGGGGGAGCGGAAGCGGTTGCGGCGCCCCATGGAGCCCTCCACGCCCACGGCGATCTCACCCTTCTGGAAGGTGACGACCGAGTAGGCCGAGGAGGTCTGATTGGCCCGGTGCGCCTCGCCATCGCCGAGCACCAGCGTCAGCACCTGGCCGGCGGTGTTCGTGTTCACCTGCCCGTTTTGCGCGAGCATCAGCAGGGGCGAGGACGGCTCGCGGTCATCGTGCAGCAGCACGTTCGTCCACCGGCGCTCCTCGCCCTCCACCGTCTCGGCGTAGAGGGTGAGGTTGGACAGGTCCTCGTAGAAGACGCCCGACTTCACGTCGCCCACCACGTTCTTCTTGATGATCTCCGCCACGAACTCCTTGACGCTGGTGAGCCCCCACGGCTCGGCGGTGGAGGTGATCAGCAGCATCAACGCGGCCAGCACCGCGCCGATGGCCAGCGGCCCCGCGAGCAGCTGCACCGGACCGATGCCGAGCGCCTGCAGCGCGGTGAGCTCCCGGTCCTCCGACAGCCGGCCCAGGCCCAGGAGGATGGCCAGCAGGAAGGCGATGGGCAGCGCCATCATCAGGAAGTGCGGCGCGAGGTAGAAGATGAGCTGCCCCATGTCCTCCAGCGTCACCGCGGACCCGAGGAGCACGTCCGTGCCCCGCAGGAACTGCATGACGAAGAGCAGCAGGAAGAGGAACGCCACCCACACCACGAGGGGGATGACCAGTTCCTTCAGCAGGTAGCGTGCGAGCAGCTTCACGGCGTCGTGCCAGGCGCCCTCAGACCCTTGGCGCCGATGTCCCGGCGGAAGTGCATGCCCTCGAAGCGGATGCGCTCGATGGCGGCGTACGCCTTGGCGCGGGCCTCCGCCAGGTCCGCGCCACGCGCGCACGCGGTGAGCACCCGGCCACCGGCCGTGAGCCACGCACCGCCCTTGTCCTCCACGCCCGCGACGAATACGGGCGCGTCGGCCGGAACGGAGTCGACGCCCTCGATGCGGTCACCCTTCCTCGGCGCCTCCGGGTAGCCGTGGGCGGCGAGCACCACCCCCACCGAGGCCCCCGGGTGCACGGCGAGCGGACGGGACTCCAGCCGGCCACGGGCGCACGCATCCAGCAGCGGCAGCACGTCCTCCGCCAGCTGCATCATCAACACCTGCGTCTCGGGGTCCCCGAAACGCGCGTTGAACTCGAGCACCCTGGGCCCATTGCGCGTCAGCATCAGCCCCGCATACAACGCGCCCCGGAAGGGGATTCCCCTGCGCCGCAGCGTCGCCAGCGTCGGGGCGATCACCTGCTCGCCCACCTCGGAGAGCTGCGCGGGAGACAGGAAGGGAGCCGGTGCATACGCGCCCATACCGCCGGTGTTGGGCCCCGTGTCACCCTCCCCCACCCGCTTGTGGTCCTGTGCCGGCGGGAGCAGCACGTAGCGCTCGCCGTCGCACAGGGCGATGACGGAGACCTCCTCGCCCTCGAGCAGCTCCTCCAGCACCATGCGCTGGCCCGCCGCGCCCATGAGGCCCACCGCGCGCACCGCCTCGCGAGCGGCCTGGACGTCATGCGCCACGATGACGCCCTTGCCCGCGGCCAGCCCGTCCGCCTTCACGACGATGCGGCCCTGGGCCATGGCGTAGGCCTCGGCGTCGGCCACGTTGTCGAAGACCTGGAAGCCGGCGGTGGGCACGCCCGCCTCGGCCATGATCTCCTTGGCGAAGGCCTTGGAGCCCTCGATGAGGGCGGCCCCGGCCACCGGACCGAAGCAGGGGATGCCCGCCGCGGCGAGCGCATCCGCCACGCCCGCCACCAGCGGCGCCTCGGGGCCCACCACCACCAGGTCCACCTTCTCCCTCCGAGCGACGGCCACCACCGAATCGGGAGCGTCCGCTTGAAGTGGGACGTTGGTTCCCACGCGAGCGGTGCCCGGATTGCCCGGACCGATCAGCAGCTTCGTCAGCAGCGGACTCTGGGACAGCTTCCAGGCGAGCGCGTGCTCTCGCGCGCCGGAGCCGAGGAGAAGGACCTTCACGTCAACCTCGTTTGTCGAGCTGGTAGAGGATGCGCTTGGCGGGCAGGTACGACGGGTCGAGCCCCAGGAGCCGCACCAACCGCGTGCGCACGTCATTGCGGCTGGTGGCCGCCTCCAGCTCGGCCAGCTTCACCTCGGCCGCGTACAGCTTCGGGGAGAGCGTCACCGCCTCGCGCAGGGAGCGCTTGGCCTGCTCCTCCTGCTTGGACTCCATCATCACGAGTCCCAACACGAGGTGGGCGATGGCCACCTGGCGGCCGCCGGCCACCGCGCGGGCCGCGTGCCCCTTCGCCGCCTTCATGTCCTTGCGTGCCATGGCGATGAGGGTGCGGTAGGCGAACGAGGGGGCGTTGTTGGAGTCCACCTCGGCCACCTTCTTCAGCATCTTCTCCGCCGCGGCGCCATCGCCCTGGTGGAAGCGCAGCAGGCCCTCGTAGAGGTGGGGCAGCAGGTCGTCGTCTCCCCGGGCGATGGCCACGATGGAGCCCTCGAGCCCATCGAGCAGATCCGCCGAGCGCAGGTAGAAGGGCGTGAGGACGGGCCGCGGAGCGAGCCGCAGCGGATCCGCCTGGAGCACCTGGGCGAGCACGCGGAAGGCCTCGTCCCGGCGCCCGTCCTGGGCGGCGGCCACTCCGGCCAGCAGCATCGCGTCCGCGCGGCGGGGATCCATCCGCGCGGCCTCCAGGAGGACCGCCAGCGCCTCGGCGGGCTTGCGCTCGAGCAGCCGCAGCCGGCCTTCCAGCATCTTCTCCAGCGCCGGATCGTCGAGATGGCCCCGGAGGGTGGCGAGGTGACCGGCCGCCGCCGCGGCGTCCTTGCGCGCCACGGACACCAGGAAGAGCTGCAGGCCCGGCGCCGGGTTGTTCTTCGCCAGCTCCAGGGACTCGCGGGCCGCCTTGGCCGATGCCTCCAGGTTCCTGGACAGACGCTCCACCGCCGACAGGTGCAGCAGCAGCTCCGCCACCTCGCGCGGCTCGTACTTGTCACGGTTGCGCAGCAGGCCGCGCAGGGCCCCCAGGGAGCCGGACACGCCGCCCTCCACCTGGTAGCGCATCACCGCGATCGCCAGCAGCGCCTGGAAGTCCCCCGGCGAGCTCTTGAGACGCGACTCATACAACTGGCGCGCCTTCTCCGTCTCGCCCACCTCCAGGTAGATGCGGGCCAGGGTGGACCGGGTCTCCCAGTGGTCGGGGTCCTGCTCGAGCCGCTTCTGCAACCGCTCGATCGCCAGCGAGTAGTCACCCGCCGTCTCGTCGGCCAGCGCGCGGTAGTAGTGCACGCGCCGCAGATCCGAGGCGATCGCCAGCGCCGAGTCGAAGTGCTGGTTGGCCAGCTCCCGGGACGACGTCAGGAACACGCGGCCCAGCACCAGGTGGGCCTCGGCCTTCTGCGCCACGACACCCTCGCCGCTCCCCGCCAACACCTCCTCGGCGAGCTTGCGTGCCTGCTCCATGTTCTCCGACTGACCGGAGCGCGCGAGCAGCAGGTTGGCATGGGCCACCAACAGGTCCGCGTTGCGGCTGGCCCGGCTCTCCGCGGCCTCGATGAGCGCACGCGCCTCCTCGAAGGTCGGGTCATCCATCCCCGTGCCGAGCCCCAGCGCGATCGCCTGCACGTAGCCACCGATGGCCGTGTCGTTCCCCGGGTCCAGCAGCAGCGCGCGCTGGAAGGACTCCGCCGCCTGCGAGTACGCCAGCCGCTGATCCTTGGTGAGCAGCGTCTGCCCCTCGGCGAGCAGCTGCTTGCTGTCACCGCCACTGGCATCCACGAACATGAGCCGCCAGCGAGGCAGCACGGCCTCCACCGCCGGAGGCAGCGCGGCCGCCGCGGACTGGCTCGACGACTTGGACGAACCCCCACCCCCGCCGCTCTGCCCGCCCACCAGCTCCTTCACCTGGGGCACGAACATGTACGCGGCGCCACCGCCTCCCACCAGCAGCAGGACCACTAGGGCGGCAACGAGTCCGCCCCGCCCGCTGGAGGCGGTCACGGCCACTCCCGCCGTCACGGGACGCTGCGTCCCGGCACGGGCGGCGCTGCGAGGCTCGGCCGACAGCGTGGGCGCCGTGGCCCGTGCACCACTGCCCGGCTCGGGCGGCAGGGACGTGGCCATGGAACCCGACCCATCGCCCGCCGACATCGGCGGCAGGTCGAGCACCTCCACGGACCGGACCTCGGGCATGGGAGCGGCCGTGGACTTCTGGATGCGCTGCCGGCAGTCCTCGCACGCGCCGAGCGCCTGATCGAACGGATCCACCAGCGACTTGCCACACTCGCGGCACGCCTTGAGCGTCGCGGCGGGAGCCTGGGCCCTCACGGGGGCGGGAGCCGCCTGGGGCTGAGCAGGCGGCGACCCGAAGAAGTCGAGGAGCGGATCACCCCCCGGAGCCGCGGCGGGCGGCGCGTCGAAGCCCGGCGGTGCGTTGAAATCGAAGATGCCGTCGTCCGCCGGCTCCGGGAGCGCGGGAGAGGCCTGCACGGGCGCGGCCGCTGGAGGAGGAGCGCTGAATCCAGGCGGCGCGTTGAAATCGAAGATGCCGTCGTCCGCCGGCTCCGGGAGCGCGGGAGAGGCCTGCACGGGCACGGCCGGCTTCGGCTGTGGGGCCGGAGCGGTAGGCCTGGCCTGCACGGGCGCTGGCGAGGGCGCGGGCGAGTTGAAGTCGAACAGCGCGTCGTCCGACGGCTCGGGGAAGACCGGGGCGGCCGGCTTCGGCTGCGGAGCCGGGGCAGCGGGCCTGGCCTGCACGGGCGCGGCCGGCTTCGGCTGCGGAGCCGGAACGGGCGGCGGGGGCGGCGCGATGTCGTCGAACAACAGATCGCCCGTCGGAATCGCGTAGCCCGGCGTGGCCGGCTTGGAGTCGAGGATCGGATTGATCGGATTGGAAGGAGACGACTGGGTGAGATCGGCGAGGTCGCCGAACAGCGCGTCCTTCGACAGGGCCGGCGAGGACGACTTGCCGCCGATCGCGGAGAGGTCGTCCATCAACGAGTCCGCCCCATCGTTGGGATCCGGTGCGGGCTCGAGATCTCCGAGGTCTCCGAAGAGCTCATCGGTCAGGGACGCGGACGGCGTCGCTGGCCTCGAGGCCACGGAGGGAGCGGCGGCGGGCTTCGCCACCGGCGCGGCGGGTTTCGGCGCGGCGGCGGGCTTCGCCACCGGCGCGGCGGGCTTCGGCGCGGCGGCGG
Source organism: Archangium lipolyticum (assembly GCF_024623785.1). Taxonomy (NCBI): domain Bacteria; kingdom Pseudomonadati; phylum Myxococcota; class Myxococcia; order Myxococcales; family Archangiaceae; genus Archangium; species Archangium lipolyticum. Next base: position 54,380 of record NZ_JANKBZ010000020.1, on the reverse strand, counting down.
GCTTCGCCACCGGCGCGGCGGCCGGGGCTGCGTCCGGTTGCGCGGGAGCATCCTCGCGCTTCACCAACTGCAGGTGGCGACAGCGCGGACATTGCGCGCGCACACCCTTGGGGGTGATGACCCGGTCATCGATGGCGTAGGCCGCCGCACATTTCTGGCAGGTAATCCGCATGGCTCAGTGGCGGAAGTGTCGCACTCCCGTGAGCACCATGGCCATGCCATGTTCATCGGCCGCCGCGACGATCTCTGAGTCGCGGACCGAGCCGCCAGGCTGAATGACGCAGGTGGCCCCCGCCCGGGCGGCCTCGTCGAGCCCATCCCTGAAGGGGAAGAAGGCATCCGAGGCCACGGCGCTCCCCTTGAGGGCCTCTCCGCCCCGCGCGGTGGCGATCTTCGCCGAGTCCACCCGGCTCGTCTGCCCGCCACCCGCCGCCAGGAGCCTGGAACCATTGGAAAACACGATGGCGTTGCTCTTCACGTGCTTGCACACCTTCCAGGCGAAACGCAGGGCGCGCTCCTCCTCGGGGGTGGGTGCCCGCTTGCTGACGACCTTCCACTCGAGCGGCGGCTCGACGGAGTCCTTGTCCTGGAGAACCAGGCCGCCAGACACGCTCCGGGCCTCCAGCTGGGACCTCGGGCGGGCGGTCGGCGAGGCCAGCCCGGGACCAGCCTCCAGCAGGCGCAGGTTCTTCTTGGCCGCCAGCACCTGGAGGGCCTCGGCGGAGTAGGTCGGGGCGATGACCGCCTCCAGGAACGTCTCCGCGAGCGCCTCGGCGCAGGTGCGGTCCACCTCGCGGTTGAGCGCCACGATGCCACCGAAGGCGGACACCTCGTCGATAGCGCGCGCGGTGCGGTAGGCCGTCGTCAGGGACGCATCCACCGCCACGCCACAGGGGGTGTTGTGCTTGATGATGACGGCGCAGGGCTGCTCGGGGAACTCCAGCACCAGGCCGAGCGCCGCATCCAGGTCCAGGATGTTGTTGTACGACAGCTCCTTGCCCTGGAGGACGCGCGAGAAGGCCACGGTGGGCTCCGCGGGCGCGGCGTGCTCGCGGTAGAAGGCGCCGCGCTGGTGCGGGTTCTCGCCGTAGCGCAGGCCCTGCACCTTCCGGAACGGGAGCGCCAGCTCCTCGGGGAACGGCTCGCCGGCCTGGGCCGACAGCCAGCCCGCGATGGAGGCGTCATAGGCTGCGGTGTGCGCGAAGGCCTTGCGCATCAACCGCCGGCGCGTCTCCTCGCTGGTGGCGCGGCTCTTCTCCAGCTCGGCCAGCACGGCCTCGTAGTCGTCCGGGTCCACCACCACCGTCACGTGGCGGAAGTTCTTCGCCGACGCGCGCACCATGGCCGGCCCGCCGATGTCGATCTGCTCGATGACGTCGGCCTCGGGGGCACCGGAGGCCACCGTCTGCCGGAAGGGGTAGAGGTTGACGGCCACCAGGGAGATGGGAGCAATGCCATGGGCGGACATCTCCGCCCGGTCGCTCTCCAGATCCACCCGGCCGAGGATGCCGCCGTGGATGCGAGGGTGGAGCGTCTTCACCCGCCCACCGAGGATCTCCGGGCTCTGCGTATGCTCGGAGACCTTCTTCGCGGGGACCCCCGCCGCCTGGAGCGCGGCGAGCGTGCCCCCGGTGGAGAGCAGCTCGAAGCCGAGCCGGACGAGACCCTGCGCGAAGGGGACCAGACCGCGTTTATCGGAAACGCTGAGGAGAGCCAGCACGGTATCGCACGCCTCTGTCAGAGAGAGGCGGCCCGTCTAGCAACCACCCCCCTGGGTGTCAACGAAGCGTACGGTCCGTGTCGCCCAGTGGCTCCCGGCCTGATTTTCAGGGCTTGCGGGCGGAGACCGGGGGTTCGGCCTCGGTGGCCTCTCGCAGCTTCATCAGGCCGCGCGTCTCCACCTGGCGGATGCGCTCGCGGGTGAGGTTCATGATGGCACCCACCTCCTCGAGCGTGATGCCACCCTTCTCCGCCACGTCCAGGGCGCAGGTGTGCTCCAGCTCCCAGATCTCCTTGTCCGGGAAGTTGAGCTTGATGGAGCCCGTCTCCGGGTTCACATCCAGATAAAGGTTGTGCTTGCAGGACACGAAGAGGCACGGGCGAGGACCGTTCACACAGTCCGCCCGCGTCTTCGGACGCTGCGAATCGACCGCGTTGAGGAGATCTCCCTCCTCCGGGTCGATCTGGCCCGTCAGGCGACGGCGACGCAGGTCCCGCGCCATCTCCTTCCGCGACATCGTCTTCGAGCGACGGCGCTCCGCCCCACCCTCCGCTTCCGCGGGCGCCTCCTCCTCCGGCCGCTGCTGCTTCACTTCAGACATGTCCCCTCCAGCAATGTTTCCACTCTACCCCTCCCCAGCCCCCCATCCTATTGAGAACGGAGCTTTTCGTCTCGGTGTGCGGTGACCGCACTCCCCAACCGGGCCACGTCCCTGACCAGTTCCCGGGCCCTCGCCCTCAACGTGGCCAGCTCCTCCTCCAGTGTACGCCGGTACTCCGAACCAAAGGCACGCTCCCCCAGCTGATCCTGAAGACCATCGAACACCTCGGAGAGACCCCGCTCGAGCTGATCGATGTGGTTCTTGTGGAAGAGGAAGGAGCGCTTGATGTCCTCCAGGGTGTGACCCTCGGCCATCATTTTTTTGATGGCGTTGATCCGCCGGACTGATTCCACCGGGTACAGGCCCCGGCTTCCCTGGTGCTTCCCCTTGCGCCCCACACGGCGGCTCCGGGGTAGCAGGCCTACCTGCACGTACTTCCGGAACGTGGCTTCGGAGAGCTGAACACCCCGGGGCTGGAAGATCTCGACGATCTGCCTCGCGGGCAGACCGCCAGCGAAGTCGCGCTCGATGCGCTCTAGCTCCTCGGGATCCAGCAACCGCGTTCCTTCCATTGAATAGATGCTACTGAATGGACGGCATTGAATGCCAGAGAGGCCGTGAAGCTGTCAAGACAGACCTGTAGCGATCGGTAGCACCGGGCGTACGGATGCCGGGCGCGACCGGGCGGACCCGGGCGGGTTGGGGGTTACGCGCGAGCGCGAGGCGCGGGAGGAGGCACTACCGGCGGACGCGGAAGGTCTTCATCACCTTGCCACCAGGCTCGAGGGTGAAGCTCACCGCCTCGGTGCTGGCCGGGTGCTTGAAAGTGAGCACATGGTTGCCCGGCGTCACCTGGAAGCTGGCGCGTCCCTGCACTTCCTTCTTGAGGAGTTTGTTGTCCAGGTAGACGTCGGCGTACGGGGTGACCAGGACGGTGAGGGTCCCCCTGGCCTGGGCGACGGGCGCGGCGGGCGGCTCCGGCGGCGGCGGGTTCTGTCCCGTGGCTCCCGTCGCCTGGGCCGGAGGAGGCTCGGCCGGCGGCGCCACGGCCACCACGGCACCAGCATCGGAAGAAGGTGGTGTGGCGGCCTCGGGCTTCACCTCGGGCCCGGGGACGGGCTCCTTCTGGGCGGAGGGAGTCGCCGTGACGGTGGGACCCGCGGCCGGGGCCGGGGGCGCCGACTGCTTCGGAAACACCAGGGCCACCACACCGCCGATGAGCACCAGGGCTCCCACGCTCGCTCCCACCCAGAGTCCCTTGCCCCCGCGCTTCGCCGGAGGGGCTTCCTGCGTAGAGGTGACCGCGGGCAGCGTCTGGGCCATCCGCGGGGGGGCGGCGGGATTCGACGCGGGAGCGGGAGCCTCGGAGGGAGCGGCCCGGGTCTCCGCGACCCTCTCGGCGTCGCGAGACAGCACCTGGGTGGACGCCGAGACCAGGGAGTCCTCGGGCGGGGGGGCGCGTACGGACCTGCTGCGCCCCGAGGCCGCGCCCGTGGGAGTCAACACCGCGGTGGACTCGCGCTGGACGGACGCCCGCGGAACGGTGGAGTCCGCCGCGGAGGGCGTCTCACCCGTGCGGCTCCGTAGGCGCGCGCTCCGCTGCGAGCGATCCATCAGCGAGGCCGGCATCTGGATGAACTGCGTGAGGGGCGCGTCGAGGAGCCGCCGCACGAAGGTGCCCACGTCCGTGTCGTCCACGCTCCGGGCATGGCTCAGCACGCACTGGGCCAGGGCGCGCTCCAGCTCGCCGGCCGACTGGAAGCGGGCCTCCGGATCGCGCTCGAGCGCGATGGCCACCACCTCGTCCAGCTCCTCCGGCACTTCCGGGTTGAGGCGGGCCGGCGAGGCGATGACGCTCTCCTGGACCGCCCGGAGCACGGCGAGCTCCGAGTCCCCGTCGAACAGCCGGCCTCCGGTGAGCATCTCCCAGAGCACCACGCCGAGCGCGAAGACGTCCGTGCGCGCGTCCACCGCCTCGCCGCGCGCCTGCTCCGGGGACATGTACGCGAACTTGCCCTTGAGCACGCCCGGCTGGGTCAGCTTGTTGCCCGCCTTGGCGATGCCGAAGTCGGTGAGCTTCACCGCGCCGTCGAGCGACAGCAGCACGTTGTGCGGGGTGACATCGCGGTGCACCAGGTGCAGCGACTCCCCGTCCGCGCCCTTGAGGCGGTGCGCGTAGTGCAACCCGGCCGCCACCTGCGCGCCGATGTGCGCCACCAGCACCGGAGGCACGGCCACGCCCTTCTCACGGCAGCGCTTGCGCAGGTCCCACAGCGAGCAGCCGCGCACGTACTCCATCGCCAGGTAGTACGAGTCCTCGTGCTTGTCGAAGTCGAAGATCTGCACCACGTTGGCGTGGTTGAGCCGCGAGGCCAGCCGCGCCTCCTCGATGAACATCCGCACGAAGCCCTCGTCATCCGCCAGGAACGAGCGCACCCGCTTGATGACGACTTCCTTCTCGAAGCCCTCGGGCCCCGTGGAGGCGGCGAGGTAGATCTCCGCCATCCCGCCCTCGGCGAGCTTGCGCTTGATGACGTACTTGCCGATGGGGGTGCCTGCTTCGAGAGTCAAGACGGATATCCCAGAGAACGAGCTAGAACTTCACCAGCACCCGTGTGTGGGTGTTGGGCTTCACCTCGACCCGCTGGGTGCGCGTCCCCATCTCCGGGTTCGAGAACTTGCATTCGTACACGCCGGCGGGCAGTTGCACATCCGGCAGCGGGGTCGTCCCCAGGTTGCGCCCACCGCAAGCCACCTCGGCCCACGGAGTGACCGCGAAGCGCACCGAGCCCCGGCGCGTCTCCTGCGAGGACGGGCGCTCCACCGCGGCCACCGTGGACCGGACGGGCTCCGGCTTGTGCTCCTCGCGGGGAGCCTCGGCCAGGGGCTCGAGCTCCAGCACCACCTCCTGCGTGGGCCCCTCCCCCACCCGCACCGTCTTGGAGAGCGGGCGGTGACGTGGTGCCTCCGCCAGAAGGCTCAGCTCCTGTCCAGGCGTGGCCGACACCACCCCCTGGCCCTTCTCGAGCGGCTTGCCATCCACCGTCAGGGTCACCTGCTCGGGCTTCGTCCGCAGGGTGAGCGTCACGGACGCGGCCACGGCCGGCTTCGGCGCCTCGCGCGGAGACGGAGCTGGCTCCACCGGGCGCTGCGCCGTCGCGGGCCGGGTCTCCGGGGCGGGCGCGGAGCTCAGGGCCCACCAGGCGCCCAGGCCCAGACCCACCACCACCCCCGCCACCACTCCCACCACGGCGAGCCGTCTCGACTTCCGGCGTGGAGGCACGGCCGGCTGCTTCGCCCGGCTCGAGCGCACCGCTGGCTTCTCGGAGGGAGTGGAGCGCGGCGGCTCCTCCCCGGGCTCGGGGGCCGGGGCCCGGCGGATGTCCACGGTGCGCCGGGGCTCCAGCGCCTTGCGCTCCGAGGAGCCGCGCGACTCGCTCCGGGAAGCCCGGGCCGGTAGGCGCCCCGTCCCGAACTGGTCCGAGGACTCCAGGGGCTGGGTCCGGGCGGGATCGTCCCCGTTGCGCGCGCTCGCCTCCTCCCGCGAGCGTGGCGCCGCCATCGTCTCGGCGCCGGACTTCTCGACCGCCTTGTAGCCTCCCGAGAGGATCTCGGCCTCCTCCACCAGCACGTCGCCCAGCCGGGCCTCCTCGGCCAGCCTCGCCGCGTAGAGGTCCTGCATGAAGGCCGCCACATGCGCCGAGGACGACGGCAGCTGGTGGGCGACGAGCCAGTCCTCCAACGCGAGCTGTAGCTGCACCGCCTCCGAGTACCGGTCCGCCGGCTCCCGCGTCAGCGCCTTCATGACGATGGGATCCAGGTGCGCCGGGACGCGCGAGTTCACCTGGGAGGGCGGCAGGATCTTGCACTCGGCCACCGCCTGAAGCGTGGACATGTCGCTCGGGCGCTTGAAGAGGCGCGTGCCGGTGAGCAGCTCGTAGAGCACCACGCCCAGGGCGAAGATGTCGCTGCGGCGGTCCAGCTTCTGCCCCGCCGCCTGCTCCGGCGACATGTACGAGTACTTGCCCTTGAGCACCCCCGAGCGCGTGACGGTGGCCTGGTCCGCCGCCTTGGCGATGCCGAAGTCCACCACCTTCACCCGCCCCTCGAACGTCACCAGGATGTTCTGCGGGGAGATGTCCCGGTGGACGATGCCCAGCGGCTTGTTGTTGGCGTCCGTCTTCTTGTGCGCGTAGTCCAGGCCGGCACAGGCCTCGATGATGACGCGGCACACCAGCGGCACCGGGATGAGCTGCCCGCTGCGCTCGGCGCGCTTCCACACCCGCCGCAAATCCTCACCATGGATGTACTCCATGGCGATGAAGAAGCTGTCGTCCTGCGCCCCCAGGTTGAAGATCTGGACGATGTTGGGGTGGTTGAGCCGGGCGGCGATGCGCGCCTCGTCCAGGAACATCCGGACGAAGTCCTCGTTCTCCGCCAGGTGCGGGAGGATGCGCTTGACGACCAGCAGCTTCTCGAAGCCCTCGGGCCCCCGCTGGCGCGCGAGATAGATCTGCGCCATGCCGCCCATGGCGAGCCGCTTGATGAGCTGGTAGTTGCCGTAGGTTTCGATCGACACGGTGCGCCCGGGCGCTTGAGGGCCCCGAGCGTAAGCGCCCCGGCGGGGAGGGTCAAACCTCCTGTCGCACGTCCTCTTCCTACCCCCCTCGGCGGGCGGGCGCGCGGACCTGGCGGGTCTCGCGCATGAGCACCTCCAGCTCGTCCAGGTGCCGCTGCAACACGGGCATCAGCAGCGGCGCGGCATCCACCCGGTCGAACAGGTCCAACACCCGGTCCACCCGGCGCTCGATCTCCGCGGCACGGGCCGGGGTGATGCGGCGCAGGAGCAGATCCACTCCGGCCTCCATGAGGACCCGGGCCACCGCGTCGCGGGAGACCAGCGGCTCGTCCTGCCGGCGCTGCCCTCCACCTTCGATGACGCGCAGGCCGCCAGGCGAGCGGGCAGGCGGGGACGTACGGCCGGTGAGCGGACGCTCGGAGGGGGAGTTGTCGTCGTGCTGTCGGGAGCTCACCGTCGCCTCCTGCTGTGGGGACGACCTCAGGGTACTCAGCATGGGTTGCTCTCCAATTTTCCGGTCAACCGCACAGACCGGTGCAGAGCTGTAGCACCCGGGGCCGACATGTCTCGCCGGAGGCCGATTCATCGGCCCCGGCGAGGTTTCCCTCCCCCACTCTCAACCGCCGCAGGCGCGGCGGTAACGGATCTCCACCTTCGCACCCGGAGAGGGGGCCGTGGAGAAGACGACGCTGTTGGTGGCGCCGTCATATGTCCAACCCGTGGTCACCTGCGAACCATTCACGCGCACCACCAGGCTGCCCGCGTCCGGAGCCTCGCTCAGGGGAAACCGGTCCTGGGCGGAGAAGGCCTTGTTGGCCACGGCGCGCAGCAGGGGCGCGTAGTCGGGGGTGCACACGGAGAGCACCTCACCGCCGGTGCGGGCCGCGGCCTCCGCGTAGCGCGTGCCGGCGCCGCCCGAGGTGGGGCAGCCCGAGGCCGTGGGCGCGATGGCGTAGATGGTCATGCGCTGCGGCTGGTTCGCGCCCTTGCGCCCCTGGAGGAAGCGTACGTAGGTGTCCACGCTGTCGGGCGAGTGGTCGTCCTCGTCGCCCATGAAGACGACCACCAACGCCGCCTCGTCGCGCAGGAAGCCCCGGTTGCCGTCGTTCGGCTCCGGCGTGCGCGGGTCATCCGCGCCGTTCACCAACGGCTCCGACAGGGCGCGGCGCACGGCCTCGAAGCCCTGCTCCACCGCGGCGCACTGGCCCACGTCCACGTTCTTGCGCAGCACCCCCGCCAGGTCCGGCGTGTTGTGGGTGAGGATGCGCGGCCCGCTGTTGTCCACCGGGAAGAAGCGGCCCGCCTCGCCCCCGCGCGCCCCACCAGGGCAGGCGTTGGTGGCGGAGTCGATGCCGGTGGTGGTGACGGCCACGTGCAGGTCCACGCCCTTGGCCAGTGCCGCGTCGGCGAAGGCGGGCATGGCCGAGACGATGCGCGGCTGCTCCTCCACCATGGACGCGGTGTTGTCCACCACGAAGAGGACGTCCACCTTGGAGCCGTCCTGCTGGACGAAGGCGTCCGTCTTCTCCACGTTCTTGGAGGACTCGCCGATGAGCGGGACGAGCAGCGGCGCGGGCAGATCCGACGACGCCACGAAGAGCGGCGACAGGTTCAACCCGTTCACCTGGGCCAGGTAGCCCACCTCCACGGTGAAGGCGTCACCCGGCGCGAGAGTGAAGGGCGTGCCCGGCGTGTCGTTGAGCACGAACTCGCCATCCGTGGTGCCCGGCCCGATGTTCACGCCCGCCACCGTCACCGGAGCCCGGCAGGCGTTGAGGTAGTTCACCTCGCGCGGAACCATCGGGCAGTCCGGACGCGCGACGCCGTAGTCCACGAAGCGCGGCGAGGGCACCAGGCACGCGTTCTGCGAGTGGGCCGTCAACGGCACCAGCACCAGCGGGTGGGTGGGGTTGGCGGGCTCGAGCTGCAACACGCCCGAGAAGTCGCCCCCCGTCGCGGGCGCGGAGAAGGCCACCATGAAGCTGAACCAGTCGCCCGGGTACATGACGAGCCCGTCCAGCTCGCCACCGGGCATGGTGAACACCCCGCCCCCGTTGTCGCGCAGGCGCATGTTCTTCACCGCGCAGAGATCCCCTCCATTGTTGGCCACCTTGACGCCCAGCACCGCGCCCTTCCCGGGCGCCACCGTGCCGAAGTCCAGCGCCACGGGGGTGATGTCCAGCGTGCACGGCGCGTGCTCCTGCGCGGTGCCCGTGAAGTCGATCTCCGTGGTGTTGCCCGAGTACACGTCCGTGGTCATCAGCAGCCGGCCCGCCGCGGCCCCGGCCCGCATGGGCTCGTAGAAGACCTTGAGGTTCACTTCCTCGCCCGGCAGCAGCCGGTGGGGCAGTTGCTGCGGCGTGACGTTGAACTGCACGTCCGTGTCCGGGTGCCCGTCCAGGGAGTGGAACTCGAGTCCGTAGAGGGTGAGCGGGCCTCCGTTCGAGGCGCCACAGTTCTTCACGTTGACGACCACCGCCGTCTTCGAGCCGAGCGGCTTGCGTCCGAAGTCATGGGTGAGCGGCGACACGCACAGCTCCGCCGCGCCGCCGAAGCCGCGCAGTGGCACGTCCGTGGTGGGGTTGCGCTTGCTCTCCACGCGGAAGGAGGCCTTGTTCTCGGCCGGCCCCATGTGGCCCGGGCTGTAGCGCATCTCCCACGAGCGCACCTCGCCGGGCGCCAGCACCAGCGGAAGGCCCGGGGCCCCGTGACTGAAGGAGGCATCCGTGCCCGCCAGGGTGAGCGCCGTCACCGTCATGGGCTCGGTGCTGATGTTGTGCAGACGCGCCAGCCGGAAGCTGTCCTTGTCCACCGGGATGGAGCCGAAGTCGAGCTCGGGCGGCTCGGCCACCACCGCCCTGTCCAGCGACTCGGCCGCCACCTGCACCGCCACGTCCGAGCAGCCCCGGCACGGCGACACCGCCAGCGCCACCTGCTTGCGCCCCACCCGCCCCGGCGAGAAGGTGATGGGCACCTCGCGCTGCTCCCCCGGCCCCAGCGACACCGTCGCCGCGGAGAACTCGTCGCGATCCGCCCCCAGCACCTTCGGCGTCACCTCCACCTCCATGTCCGTGGGGTTGATGACGGTGACGTTCAGCGTCTTGCTGGACTCGGCCTCGATGCGCCCGAAGTCCAGCTGCCGCGGCGACACACGCGCCCACGCGTCCACGCCCGCGCCCTGCAGCGGAATGCGGATGAGCGGCTCCCGCTTCGCGTCCGAGCGCACCACCAGCGTCCCGGGCAGCGGCCCGGACTCGGACGGAGCGAAGCGCACCTTCAGCGTGCACTCGCTTCCTGGCACCAGCGTGTGCGGGCCCTCGTGGGTGAAGGCCACCTGCCAGGCTCCGGCCGGTCCCTCCACCCAGGCCTCGTCCACGTTGATGCGGGCCCGGCCGACATTGCGCAGCACCACCTCCGCTTCGCGCCCGTCGAAGACCGCCACCCGTTGGAAATCCACTCCCCCTGGCGTCGCCGTCAACCTGCCGTCGGCGATGACCGGGCGGTCGCGATCAGCACACCCGGTCAACACCACCAGCACTGCGAGGACCCACAGGTCCCAGCGCCTGCTCATGGCTCCCATTCCCCTTCCCACCCTCACACCCAGCCCAAGACCCACACGAGTACCTCGCGGGATCAGGGTGCGAAGCTAGGCACCCACCCTGGGGTGGGCAACGGCCACTCCGGGGCCATTGTCCGGGACTCGTACACACCTGTAGCTCCCACCTTTCCCGCGTGTCCGATTCCTGTCGGAACGCGGCCGCCCCGCCCGCCGGAGAACGGCACGTCGATTGCTCTCCTCATGGGAGGGAAGCCAACGGAGGAAAGACGTCATGAACGAGCGACAGATGCGCGACTGGATGAAGGAGAACCTCGGGCGGCTGAAGACGCTGCGTGATGAGATCCGCGTGGACATCCACCTGGCGGGCATGGATGCCAAGGACAAGTGGAAGGAGCTGGAGCCCGTGGTGCGCGACGCGGAGAAGCTGGCGGAAGATGTGACGGACGTCTCGCGCCGGGCCATGGAGGAGATGGTGGAGAAGTTCCGCCACTTCCGCGAGTCGGTCCGCTACCACCGGCCGGGCGGGCAGGCGTAGCACGCGCAATCCTTGCGTGACACCGCCTCCACGACCGCAGGCAATGCACCGGTACCGCGGCCCCCACTGGCCGGGCCCACCGTCCCGCTCCATGTTGGGGGCCTTATGAACGCGCAGCCCGCGGTGCTGCAATCCCTGCTGGGGCGGGCCAGACGGCAGCTCGCCTCCAGGTTGTTGGCCGAGCCCCTGGAGCACATGCGCTCCATCCCCTTCCGGGACGCGGGGCACGGCTATGACGTGTTCGGATACGAGCCCCTGCACGCGGCGCTCGCCCTGGCCGCGCTGGAGCCGGTATACCGGCACTGGTTCCGCGTCCGCTCGTACGGGGTGGAGCACGTGCCGGCCCGGGGTCCGGCCCTCCTCGCGGGCAACCACTCGGGCACCCTGCCCTTCGATGGGATGATGGTGTGGACGGACATCGTCCTGCGGCGCCGGCGGCTGCCGCGGATGGTGGCCGACCATTTCGTCTCCGGCATGCCCTTCGTGAGCACCCTGTACGCGCGCGGCGGCGTGGTGGGCGGCACGGCCGGCAACCTCCGCGTGCTGCTGGATGCCGGCGAGCTGTTGATGATCTTCCCAGAGGGCGTGCCCGGCATCTCCAAGCCCTTCCGCGAGCGCTACCAGCTGAAGGAGTTCCGCGTGGGCCACGCCGAGCTGGCCATCCGCCAGCGGACACCCGTGATACCGGTGGGCATCGTGGGCGCGGAGGAGCAGATGCCGCAGCTCGCACGCGTGCCCGTGCATGCCTTCGGTGTCCCCTACCTGCCCCTGCCGCTGACGCCCGTGCCCCTGCCGGTGCGCTACCACCTCCACTATGGCGAGCCCCTGCACCTCCACGAGGGCCTGCGCCCCGAGGACGCCGATGATCCCCAGGTGGTGCAACGCGCCGCCGAGCGGGTGCGGCGGGCCGTCCAGGCACTCGTGGACAAGGGCCTGCGGCTGAGAAAGGGAGTATTCCGATGAGCGCGCGCTCCGGCTGGCGGGCCCCCAGAGGCGTGCTGGTGCTGGGCGCGAGCACTCCCCTGGGAGGGGAGCTGTGCCGGACGCTGCTGAAGGACCGCTCCCTGGGCGCGGTGCTGGCCGTGGGCCGGGAGCCTCGTGAGCAGGTGCGCCTCCCGGAGGACGCGCGGCTGACGTACCAGCGGGTGGACATCACCCACGCGCGGCCGGTGCACGACATGCTCTTCGGCGCGGCGCGCGATCTCGGGGTGGACGTGGTGGTGCACCTGGCCCTGCACCGGGCCAACGACTTCGGGGCCCCGGTGCACGTGCAGAACGTGGAGTCCCTGCGGTGGCTGCTGTCCCTGTCGGACCGGCACCCCACCCTGCGGCGGCTGGTGTTCCGCTCCCATGCGGAGGTGTACCGCGTGGAGCGCGGCTTGCCGTCCGTCATCACCGAGGACCACCCGCTGGAGCTGTCCCCCGACGCCCCCCAGTGGGTGCGGGACCGGGTGGAGGCGGACCTGCTGGCGTGCGCGCAGATGGGCATGGCGGCCGGACTGGAGATCGCCGTGCTGCGCTGCGCCGAGCTGCTGGCCCCCGACGAGGGCTCACAGCTGCACGACTACCTCTCCGCGCCGGTGTGCCTGCGCTCGGCGGGGTTCGATCCCATGCTCAACGTGCTGACCCTGGAGGACGCCACGGAGGCCCTGAGACTGGCGGTGTACGCCGGGGGCACCCAGGGCACCTTCAACATCCCCGGCGCGGACACCCTGCCCCTGTCCGCCTGCATCCGCCTGTCGGGGCGGCTGGACGTGCCGGTCCCGGGGCCCCTGCTCGCGCCCATCTACGAGGCCCGGCGCCGGCTGAGGGGAGCCCAGTTCTCCTACCGCATCAACCGGGGCCGCTTCCACCTCGCGGCCGTGCTGGACGGGACTTCCGCCCGCCGGGAGCTGGGTTACGAGCCCCGCCACCGGGTGGACTGGCCCTCCACCCGACGCTGAACGTCGGACGGTGGGTGCAACATGCCCGTAAAGTTCACGGCGAAGGCCGCAAGATGCGCTAAGCCATGGATCCCACGCCCCCCTGGGGCCGCGGAGGCATCGCAATGACGACGGAGTCGCAGCAGAAACGTGAACCGCGCCACTTCTCGATGATTCGCACCTTCACGCCCGCGGACTTCGTCACACTGGGCAATGCCTTCTCGGGCTCGGCCTCCATCCTGGCGCAGATGCAGTACCTGGCCACCGGCGTGTCCCACTGGATGTGGCTGGCCTTCGGGCTGATGCCCCTGGCCTTCATCCTCGACGCGCTGGACGGACGCATCGCGCGCTGGCGCTTCCAGTCCTCGCCCCTGGGAGCGGACCTGGACTCGCTGTCGGACGTCATCTCCTTCGGCGTGGCACCCGCGGCGCTGGCCTTCACCATGGGGCTGCGCGGCACGCTGGACGTGATGGTGCTGCTCTACTTCGTCGGCTGTGGCGTCAGCCGCCTGGCGCGCTTCAACGTCACCGCGGCCAGCCTCTCGGACGGCACCGGCAAGGTGAAGTACTTCGAGGGCACCCCCATCCCCACCAGCCTGGCGCTGGTGATGGTGCTCGCCTACTTCTTCTGGCGGGGCCGCACCGGGGACACGCTCCCCTTCGGCGTGTGGGACATCGGGCCCTTCCAGTTCCACCCCCTGGTGCTGATGTATCTGGCCAGCGGCAGCGCGATGATCAGCAAGACGCTGCGCATCCCCAAGTTCTGAACCGCTCCCGGGCTATTTGGTGACGGGCCACCACTTGCGCCGGGTGAGCGCCTGGGAGGTGCCGATGCCCGCGGCGAGCGCGCCCACGCGCAGCGCCGTCTGCACCAGGCTGGCGGTACCAGCCGAGTAGTCCTGCTCGGCCAGCTCCATCACGGTGCGGAAGGCCAGCACTCCGGGCACGAGCGGGATGAAGCCCGGGATGACGAAGATGCTGGTGGGCATGCGCAAGGCGTACGAGATGGGCTCGGAGAGGAGCACGATGGCGAACCCGGCCAGGAACATGGCGCCCTCGGGAGGCAGGGACGGGGCGAGCAGCACGGAGCCACCCCGCACGGCATAACCCACCGCCCCCACGAGGGCACAGGGCAGCAGCGCGCGGCGGGGCACGTCGAAGAGCACCGCGAAGCCGGTGGTGGACGCGAGCCCCAGCAGGGTGGCGAGCCAGAACGGTGGCGGCTCGAGGGTGGCGAGCGCCAGATCGACGCCGGAGACGAGCAGCACCACGAACAGCCCCGCCCCGACGGTGGAGATGACGAGCGCCGCGGAGGTGGCGCGCGCCAGGCCGGACAGGGTGTCCCCCCGGAACAGGTCCGCCACGGAGCTGACCATGAGGACGCCCGGCACCAGGAGGAGCACCGAGGCGGCCAGGGAGAGGCCCGGCGAGGGGGTGCCCACCACGCGCGCCCCCACCAGCCCGAGGCCAGCGGCCAGCACCGTCACCAGGAATGTCGACGCCAGCCGGCCCATCTGCAGCCGGCCCAGCACCTCGCGCAAGGCCTGCCCCGCGGCCGCCGCCACGCCCGCCACCGCGGCATCGGCGGCCCCGCCCCCGAAGAGGAGCGCGAAGCACGCGCAGGCGGCGCCCACCGCCAGGACCGTGGGGACATCCCCGAAGCGCCGGGGCGCATGGGCGATCCGCTCCAGTTCCTCGCGCAGTTGCGCCCGGCTCAGCTCTCCGGAGCCCGCTCGCTCGGCGAGCGTGTTGACGGCGGCCACCCGGTTCAGGTCGATCCCCGTCCTCACCACCCGCACGATGCGGGTGCGGTGCTGCTCCTGGCAGAGCGCCGTGGTGACGATGCCGGTGGGAGTGGCGAACACGTCCAGCCGCTCGGCGCCCAGGGCCGTACCGAAGCGGGTGACAGCCTCCTCCACCCGGGCCATGTTGGCGCCGTTCTCCAACATGATCTGCCCGGCACGAAGCGCCACGGCGAGCACCTCGCCGAGCTCCTGACTGCTGAGGGTGCGTGTTTCCATCCGGGCCGGAAACTACATCAAGCACCTGCCCGGACGAGCACCCGATGTCACTCCTGCTCGATCTTGGGACCCTCGCCGAAGCCCTTGAAGAGGGACTGCATGGTGCTCATCAGGGAGGCACGGGCCATCTCATGGATGGCCTTCAGCTGCTGCTGACCCTCGAACATCGCCTGCATCTCGCCATTGAACTCCGAGCCGGCGGCGGAGTTGGCGGATTGGGACTGCCGGGCGGAGTTGATGGTACTGGAGACGATGTCCCGGCCGGAGACGACCGCACCACTCCTCGGCTGGGGCGTGGCGCCGCTGGCCCCCACCTGCACACGCGAAATGAAGCTGGTGCGCGGGGCCTCGCGCGTCGCGGACGGGCTCGAGGTGGGGACGCGGGGACCGGTCAGACCGTTGATGGTGGACATGAAACCTCCAGTTCCTTCCCATTATCGCCGAACCCGGCCCGGAGTTGCCTGGGGGAATTCCGCCGTCCACGGATCGGCTATGGTCCAGCCTCCCTTATAAAGGAGAGATGGCAAGAGGATGGAGCACCCCAGGAAGGTAGCGACCGCGCTCACGATCGCGGGCTCGGACAGTGGCGGTGGCGCGGGCATCCAGGCGGATCTGCGGACCTTCGCGTTCCACCGCGTCCATGGAACCAGCGCGCTGACCGCGCTGACGGCCCAGAACACCCTGGGTGTCACCCGGGTGGATGTCGTCCCCCCCGAGGCGGTGGCGGCCCAGATCGACGCGGTGGCGACGGACATCGGTGTCGATGCCGCGAAGACGGGCATGCTGTTCAACCGGGAGATCATCTCCGTGGTGGCCTCGCGCGTGCGGGCCCTGGGCATCACCCGGCTCGTCGTGGATCCGGTCATGGTGTCGCGGGCGGGCTCCCGGCTCATCGACGACGAGGCCGTGGCGGCGCTGCGCGAGCAGCTCCTGCCGCTGGCGACCCTCGTCACCCCCAACCGGCACGAGGCGCAGCTCCTGGCGGGCCTGGAGCTCCACACGCTGGCGGACATGCAGGAGGCGGCACGCCGCATCCACCGGCTGGGACCGAAGGTGGTGCTCGTCAAGGGAGGCGCGATGCCGGGCGCCCTGTGCGGCACCGATGTCTGGTTCGACGGTGAGCGGCTGGAGACGCTGCACCTCACCTCGGTGGAGACGCCCAACACGCACGGCACCGGGTGCACGCTGTCGGCCGCCATCGCCGCCAACCTGGCCCTGGGACAGGGGTTGTTCGACGCCACCCTGCACGCCAAGGAGTACGTCACCCGGGCGCTGCAACACCCGCTCGCGGTGGGCCGGGGAAATGGCCCCATCGGCCACTTCTTTCCGTTGCTCGAGGACTGAGTTTCCTCCACCCGGCTTCGGTTCGGGGTATGGGAGGACCCATGAGCACCGACGAGAGTCCTGCCCCGAGCCTCTGGGCCTCCCTGAAAGAGGCCGTCCACGGTACCGAGCAGGACTTCACCGAGGCCCCCGTGGGGCGCGCCATCCTGCTGCTGGCCATTCCCATGGTCCTCGAGATGGTGATGGAGTCCATCTTCGCCGTCGTGGACGTGTTCTTCGTGTCCCGGCTCGGGGCCGAGGCCATCGCCACCGTCGGGCTCACCGAATCCATCCTGGCGCTCCTGTACGCGCTGGCCATGGGGCTGAGCATCGGGGCCTCGGCGATGATCGCCCGGCGCACGGGGGAGAAGGATCCGGAGGCGGCCGCGCGCGTGGCCGTGCAGGCCATTGGCCTGGGCGTCCTCGTGTCGATCCCCATCGGCGTGGCCGGCGTGCTGTTCGCCAAACCCCTGCTCATGATGCTGGGCGGCTCGCCCTGGGTCGTGGAGCACGGGTTCCGCTACACGCAGCTCATGCTCGGCGGCAACGGCATCATCCTGCTGCTCTTCCTCATCAACGCCATCTTCCGCGGCGCGGGCGATGCCTCCGTGGCCATGCGCGTGCTGTGGATCTCCAACTCCATCAACATCGTCCTCTGCCCGCTGCTCGTCCTCGGCCTGGGGCCCTTCCCCGAGCTGGGCGTGGTGGGCGCGGCCACGGCGACCACCATCGGACGCGGCGTGGGCGTCTGCTACCAGCTCTACCGGCTCTTCCTGGGCAAGGGGCGGGTGGCCGTCCGCCGCGAGCACCTGCGCTTCGAGCCGGCCACCATGCTCGTCATGACGCAGCTGTCGGGCAGCGCCATCTTCCAGATGCTCCTCGGCACCGCGAGCTGGACGGTGCTGGTACGCATCGTGGCGGCGGCCGGCAGCGCCGCGGTGGCGGGCTACACCATCGGCATGCGCATCATCCTGTTCGCGCTCCTGCCCTCGTGGGGGATGAGCAACGCCGCGGCCACGTTGGTGGGGCAGAACCTGGGCGCCCGCAAGCCGGAGCGCGCCGAGCAGGCCGTCTGGCGCGCGGGCTTCTACAACATGGTGTTCCTGGGTCTGGTGGGGCTGGCGTTCATCCTCTTCGCCGAGCCGCTGATCGGCACCTTCACGCAGGAGCCCGAGGTGCGCGCCATCGCGGTGCGGTGCCTGCGCATCGTGAGCGCCGGCTTCATCTTCTATGCCTATGGCATGGTGTTGACCCAGGCCCTCAATGGGGCCGGAGACACCGCCACCCCGACGCTGATCAACCTCGTCTGCTTCTGGGCCGTGGAGCTCCCGCTGGCCTGGCTCCTGACGAACCCGCTCGGCATGGGACCCTCGGGCACGTTCACATCCATCTCCATCGCCTTCTCCCTCAGCGCCCTGCTGGGCGCCTGGGCGTTCCGCCGCGGACGGTGGAAGCTGCGGCGGGTGTAGGCCCGTCTGCCCTGGAGCCGGGCGTGCGGGCTTGGACATCTCGCCAACAGGACCGATGATGGCCCACTGCCGCCCCTCCCCCAGGGCGGGCTAGCATGGGGAAACGATGAAGAAAGCAGTCTCGGGTCGTCGGCCGGCTACCACGCGGGAGCGTCCCCCCTCTCGCCAGAAGGCGACGGAGAGGGCGCTTCAAGCCAGCAACCTCCTGCTCCAGGCTCTCACCGAAGCGCATCTGGAGTTCACCCGGGGCAGCGACGCCCACAACCTCTTCGACAAGCTGCTGCAGGTCCTGCTCGAGTTGACCCAGAGCGAGTACGGCTTCATCGGCGAGGTCCTCCGAGATCCGGACGGCGAGCCCTATTTTCGCAGTCACGCCATCACCAACATCGCCTGGACGGAGGAGCTGCGGGAGCACGTCGCCCGGCAGATTCCCCTGGGCCTGGAGTTCCGCAACGCGCACACGCTCTTCGGCGCCGTGCTCACCTCGGGGGAGATCGTGGTGGCCAACGAGCCCGCGACGGATCCCCGCCGGGGCGGCCTTCCCCCCGGCCACCCTCCCCTGGTCGCTTTCCTGGGCCTGCCCCTCAAGTTCGGCGATGAGATGGTGGGCATGCTGGGCATCGCCAACCGTCCCGACGGCTACGGCCCCGACGTCATCGAGTTCCTCCAGCCCTTCGTCGCCACCTGCTGCAGCATCATCGTGGGCTGGCGCAGCGAGCGGCAGCGGCGGAACGCCGAGGAGCTGTTGCGCCAACGGGAGGAGGAGCTGCGGCGCCACCGGTCCCAGCTCGAGGAGCTGGTGCAGAGCCGCACCGAGAAGCTGCGCTTCACCACCCAGGCGCTGGAGGAGCGGCAGGCCCAGCTCATCCAGGCCGAGCGGATGGCCTCGCTGGGACATCTCGTGGCCGGTATCGCCCATGAGATCAACAACCCGCTGGGCTACATGACGAGCAACCTGGCCACGCTCACCCAGTACCTCTCCGTCTTCACCGAGCTGCTCAACGACTACCGCGAGCTCGCGACGGCCGTGGGCCCGGGACTCCACGGCCCCGCGGCCGACCTGCTCGCGCGCATCCGGGCCCTCCAGGACGAGGAGGATCTCGACTACCTGCTGAGTGACGTGAAGGAGCTGCTCAAGGACTCGCGCGAGGGCGCCCAGCGCGTGGCGGACATGGTCCAGAGCCTGAAGGCCTATGTCCGGGACGACTCCGGGCAACCGGAGCTGGTCGACGTGAACAAGGAGCTGGCCACCACGCTGAAGGTGGTGTGGAACCAGCTCAAGTACCGGTGCGAGGTGAAGAGCGACTACGGGCAGATTCCCCCCATCCTCGGCCAGCCCGCCCAGCTCAACCAAGTGTTCACCCACCTGCTGCTCAACGCCGCCCAGGCCATCTCCCAGCGCGGCGTCATCCACGTCAGCACCCGCCACGAGGCGAACGAGGTGCTGGTGGACATCTCCGACACCGGGCACGGAATGACGCCGGAGGTGCTCTCCAAGCTCTTCACCCCCTTCTTCACCACCCGTCCTCCCGGAAAGGGCGTGGGGCTGGGCTTGTCCATCAGCGAGGGCATCGTCTCGCGCCACCACGGCCGCATCGAGGTGCGCAGCCAGCCCGGCCAGGGCAGCACCTTCACCATCCGGCTCCCCGTCGCCAGGGACTTCTACTGACGGACCGCTCCCTCCGCCCGCCCGTCCAGCGGTCCGCCCGCCGAGGCGCTGTCACAAAGCCGCTCCGCGGGCATCTAGACAGGCAGGGAAGAGCGAAGGTGACGCCGGGTGGCTGGTACTCCCCCGGCCTCCGAGCGGGATACATCCCCGCCGCACGGCGTACACGCGCCAGAAAACAAATGACGAGATGACGCAACCGAAGCTGTGTTCCTTGCGATAATGTCACAGGCCGCTTTCTTGGCTCCTGAGACCGGAGGCTCACGCCATGTGGATCGAAACCATCGTCATGCCCCGGGAAGAGCCAGCCCACTACCGCCCCGCCCCCCAGCGAGACCGCACGGCCGGACACGCCGCCGCGTGTGCCATGGGCGAGCAGTTCCGGGACTCCGTGCTGAGCTACCTCCAGTCCCAGAACCTGATGGACGCGGTGAAGTGGGTCAGCGATCCGGGCAGCATCGCCATGGTGACGCTCCACTGCACCTCCCAGGTGTTGGAGGAGCTCCAGAAGGAGCCACGCTTCGAGGCGGGGCGCTCCCTCTCCTTCACGGCATTCTGAAGGGTTCCGCCCTGAGGTGGTCTTCTGTCCCACATGCCTGAAGGGAGGGCTCCGGCCTCCGGGAGGCCCCCGGGCAGGACGGCGGAGGTTCTGTTATTCAGGGGAACCATGACGGACACGCTCAGATACGTCCCGGAAGAAGCCACGGACGCGACCCTGATCTCCTCGCGGCAGGACAACGTCCCCGCGCCCATCGTCACCCGGAATGACGCCCAGGCGGTGGCCGCCTTCGCGCGGCGCAGCACCGTCCTCCCCCGGATACAATGGAACGGGGACCGTCCCGACGTGGTGCCCTTCGAGCGTGAGCGTTTCGAGGAGGTCAGCCAGCTGGGCCAGGGCGGGATGGGCGAGGTGGTGCTGCTCAAGGACCACGACATCGAGCGGATGGTGGCCCTCAAGCGCCTGCCGGAGGGCGCCGATCTGGATCGCGTGCTGCGTTTCGTGGAGGAGATCCGCACCGTCGGGCAGTTGGATCATCCGAACATCGTCCCGGTGCACGACGTTGGCATCGACCAGCGCGGCCGGTACTTCTTCGTGATGAAGCACCTGCAGGGCGAGACGCTCGAGTCCATCATCGACAAGCTCCGCCAGGGGGATGCCGCCATGCACGCGCGCTTCACCTTTCCCATGCGGGTGCAGGTGTTCCTGGGCGTGCTCAACGCGGTGGCCTATGCGCATCGCAAGGGCATCATCCACCGGGACCTCAAGCCCGCGAACATCATGGTGGGGCCCTATGGAGAGGTCACCGTGGTGGACTGGGGCCTGGCCCGGCGCGTCCGCCAGCCGGACACCGTGGCCCGGACCGCGACCCCGGCCAGCACCCCGGCGAACCTGCGCGAGGCCATCTCCATGCAGACGCAGCTGGGCGCCGTGGTGGGGACCCCGCTCTACATGTCTCCCGAGCAGGCCCGGGGGCAGCACGACGCGGTGGACGTGCGCAGCGACACCTACAGCCTGACCGCGCTGTTCCACGAGTTCCTCTGCCTGCACCACTACCTGGAAGGGCGTGAGACGCTGGCCGAGGTGCTCGATGGCGTACAGAACGCGAGCCCCGGGATGAGCATGCTCGAGCCACACCCCCTTCAGCCCACCCTCCCCGCCGAGCTCGGCTGGTTCATCATGAAGGGGCTCGCGAAGAATCCAGCCGAGCGCTACCAGTCCGTCGACGAGATGAAGGACGTGCTGATGCGCGTCATGGACGGGCGCATCGACGTGCACTGCCAGCGGACCCTGCTCAAGAACGGGCTCCACAAGGCCCTCCGCCTGGTCGACCAGCGTCCAAACGTCTTCCTGCTCGGACTCCTGGCCGTCTCCGCCCTGATGTTCACCGGCCTGATGGACCTGATGTGGAAGCTCCTCGACTGACCAGGAGAGGCACGAAGGCGGAACGGGTGTAACTCTGGGAGATTTCAGGTAGATTTCCCCCCACTCCCCGGGCTCCGTGCCGCACAACCCAAGGTTCTGTTCCATGCCCTCCCTCCCCCAAGGCTCAGGTCCGGTCTCCCGGGAGCGTCCCGGTCTGGCCATCGCAGGCCAGAGCGCCGCCGAGGAGACGATGCGGGCCAGCCACCAACTCCTGCGGTCCATCACAGAAATCCAATCGGAGTTCATCCGAGGGAGTGACGCGCCCTCCCTGTTCGAGCGATTGCTCGCGGTGGTGCTGGAGCTGACGGGCAGCGGCTCCGGCCTCATCGGCGAGGTGATCCACGCGCCCGCCACACGCCCCTCGCTCCAGCTCCTCGCCAGCATTCCCCGGGAAGAAGGGGATGCACCCTGGCCGCTCCCCACTCCGACCGAGGAGAAGGAGCAGGACCCGCGTGAGCCGCGCGCGCTCGTACGCGCCGTCCACGTCTCCGGCAGGCCCGTGCTGGGAGAGACCTTCCTGGGCCTGCCACTCGACTGCGGCGGAGAGCAGGTGGGCCAGGTGCTCCTCGCTGGCCGCCCCGGCGGCTACGACGCCGGGCACATCGACTTCCTGCAGCCCTTCATCGAGGCCTGCGGCAGCATGCTGCTCGGCTATCGCGACGAGCGGCGGCGGGCCGGGCAGGAGCCGCGGGAGCCGCGCCACTCCCAGGACTCCTACGAGGAGCGCCTGCGGATGCTGATCGACGGCATCCATGATGGCGTGTGGGAGCTGGACCTGGTCAGTGGCCAGTTGTTCGTGAACCGGCACTGGCTGGGCATGCTGGGCTACGAGTGGAACGAGCTGCCGCACACCTTCTCCACGTGGACCCTCCTGATCCACCCCGATGACGCGGCCGAGAGCGAGCGGCTCTTCCAGGAGCACGTGGCGGGCCACAGTCCCTTCATCGAACGGGAGCAGCGCCTGCGGCGCAAGGACGGCGGGTGGGCCTGGGTGCTGAGCCGGGCCAGGGTGGTGGCGCGCGACGAGCAGGGCCGGCCGCTGCGCATGGTGGGCACCAACGTGGACATCACCGCCCGGAAGCTCGCGGAGGAGCGCCTGCGCGCCCTGGTCCGCACCCTGCCGGACATCATCTTCCGCATCAGCGCGGACGGCACCTACCTGGACTGCCAGGTCAACGACCACGAGGATCTGCTGATTCCTCCGGAGACCGTCATCGGCACCAACATCCGCCAGATGCCGATGGCGCCGCAGCTCATCGACAAGATGTTCGCGCACCTGGGGCGCGCCATCCGTGACGAGAGCCTGGAGGTCTTCGAGTACACGCTGGATATGCCCCTGGGGCCCCGGTACTTCGAGGCGAGGATGTTCCGCAGCGGGCCGGACGAGGCCGTGTCCATCGTCCGCAACATCACCGAGCGCAAGCAGGCCGAGCAGCGCGTGCGCCAGCAGGAGGAGGAGCTGCGGCGCCACCGCGACAGCCTCGAGGAGCAGGTGCGCAACCGCAGCGAGCGGCTGCGCCAGGCCACGCTCGAGCTGGAGGAGCAGCAGAGCCAGCTCATCCAGGCCGAGAAGCTGGCCTCGCTGGGGCAGATGGCGGCCGGCGTCGCGCACGAGGTCAACAACCCGGTGAGCTACGTGATGAGCAACCTGGGGACGCTCGACCAGTACGTCTCGTCGATCTCCCCGCTGCTCCAGCTCCAGGGCGAAATCGTGCACATCATGGAGTCCGGCGAACCCGCCCCGGTGGAGATGCTCGAGCGGCTGCGCGAGCTGTGGGATCGGGCCGACGCGGGCTTCATCCTCGAGGACATGCCCGAGCTCATCGAGGAGTCGCTGTCGGGCACGCGGCACATCAAGGAGATCGCCCAGAGCCTGCGCTCGTTCGCCCGTGAGGACTCGGGAGAGCCGCAGCTGGTGGACGTGAACACGGAGCTGGCCTCCACGCTGAAGATGGTGTGGAACGAGCTGAAGTACAAATGCGAGGTGAAGCGTGACTTCGGTCCGCTGCCCCCCGTGAGCTGCCACCCCACGCAGCTGGCCCAGGTGTTCACCAACCTGCTCGTCAACGCGGCCCAGGCCATGGAGACGAAGGGGGAGATCCGCATCCGCACCCGCCACGAGGGCGAGGAGGTGGTGGTGGAGATCTCCGACACGGGCAAGGGCATGACGCAGGAGACGCTCTCCAAGCTCTTCACGCCCTTCTTCACCACCAAGCCGCGCGGCCAGGGCACGGGCCTGGGGCTGTCCGTCAGCTACGGCATCATCACCCGCCACAAGGGCCGCATCGACGTGCAGAGCGAGCCCGGCAAGGGCAGCACCTTCACCGTCCGCCTGCCCGCCGCGGAGCGCTGAGGCGGGCCCGGTGCCGCCTCCAGCCGGTGGGCCGTGATGAAACCATGATGAAGAGCGGAGCCCCGCATGCGGCACGATGCGGGCCGCATCTGGATGATGGCGTTCATCCCGATGCCCGAGGTGGCCTCCACGATGAAGCCCGTTCTCTCCAGTCTCCTCTGTTGTGTCCTCCTGCTCCTGGCCGCGCCGGCCCTCGCCCAGACCGGCACCCTCCTCGGCACGGTCACCGCCGCCGACATCCGCGATCCCATCCCCTTCGTGGTGGTCACCGCGACCTCTCCCGCCCTCCAGGGTGAGCGGATCGTGGAGACCGATGCCCAGGGCCAGTACCGCATCTCCGGGCTGCCCGAGGGCGTCTACACCCTGCGGTTCGATCATCAGGACTTCAGGGGGAAGATGCGTTCGAACCTCCAGCTGCGCGAGGGCGCCACCCTCCGCGTGGACGTGGTGCTCGACGGCGCGTATGTGGAAGAGATGGTGGTGGTGGGCGCACCGGCGCCCCTCATCGACCTCGGGGCCATCGGAAGAGGCGTCAGCGGCTTCTTCGAGCGCCTCGCGAGCTCCGGCAACAAGGGAAGCCAGGGCAGCACCACGGCCAGCGCTCCCCCTGCTCCCAGCATGCCCCATCAGGCGCCTCCGCCGCCCGAGCGCACCGCGCTGCCTCCCCAGCAGCCCTTCGCGGACATGTACTTCAAGAGCTACGGGGTGAACCCCACCATCGACACCGAGGAGGAGCGCTTCTCCACCTTCTCCGTGGACGTGGACCGCGCGTCCTACGCGCTCGCGCGGAGCTACCTGGAGCGGGGGGCGCTGCCCGATGAGCAGGCGGTGCGGGTGGAGGAGTTCGTCAACAGCTTCGACTACGGCTACCAGGGCGACTCCGAGTCCCCCTTCAGCGTGCACGTGGAGGGCTTCCCCTCACCGAGCCGCAAGGGCTACCACGTGGTGCACATCGGGCTGAAGGCGCGCGAGGTGAGCCGCGAGCAGCGCAAGCCCTCCCACCTCGTCTTCGTCATCGACGTGTCCGGCTCCATGGATCTCGAGAACCGGCTCGGGTTGGTGAAGCAGGCGCTGCGGCTGCTGGTGAACGAGCTCGACGAGCGCGACCGGGTGTCCATCGCCGTCTACGGCACGACGGCGCACCCGGTGCTCGGGCCCACCCGCGCCACCGAGAAGCACAAGCTGATGGCCGCCATCGACGGCCTCCACTCCGAGGGCTCCACCAACGCCCAGGCCGGCATCGAGCTCGGGTACAGCATGGCCACGGAGCACTTCCTGGAGGGTGGCATCAACCGCGTCATCCTGTGCTCGGACGGAGTCGCCAACAACGGCATCACCGACGCGGACGGCATCTGGCAGCGCGTGCGCGGGCAGGCCGCCAAGGGCATCACCCTGACCACCGTCGGCTTCGGCATGGGCAACTACAACGACGTGCTGATGGAGCGGCTGGCCCAGGTGGGAGAGGGCCACTACGCGTACGTGGACCAGCTGGAGGAAGCGCGCCGCCTCTTCGTGAACAACCTCGCCGGCACCCTCCAGGTGGTGGCCAAGGACGTGAAGCTGCAGCTCGAGTTCGACCGCAAGGCCGTGGCCCGCTACCGGCTGGTGGGCTACGAGAACCGGATGCTCGCCAAGGAGCAGTTCGCCGATGACCGGGTGGACGCGGGAGAGGTGGGCGCGGGCCATGCAGTCACCGCCATCTACGAGGTGAAGCTGCGCGAGCCCACCCCCTCGTTCGCCACCCTGCGCATCCGCTACAAGGCGCCGGAAGGGGGCGACTCGCGGCTGGTGGAGAAGGAGCTGCCCGCCAGCCTCCTGAGGCCGGCGTATGGCCGCGCCGCGCCCCCCACGCGCCTGTCCTACGTGGCGGCCGCCTTCGCCGAGAAGCTGCGCGGCTCCTACTGGGTCCGCCCGCTCTCCTGGTCCCAGCTCGTCTCCCTCTGGGAGGAGGTGGGCGAGCCCCTGCGTGACCGTCCGGACGTGGCGGAGCTCGGGTCCCTCATCCGCAAGGCCCAGACGCTCGATCGGCGAAAGGACCGCTTCGAGCAGCTCGCGCCCGTGAGCACCATGGACTTCGACCGGGTCCCGGCCATCCAGTAGCCCCGCCCCCATGCTCCGCAGGCTGCTCCCCACCCTCTGTGCCCTCGTGCTCGGCCTCGCCGGGCTCGGGTGGGGTCTGTGGCAACTGCAGCGCATCTTCGCCACCGAGCGCGAGGATGCCCGGGCCTCGCTCCGCTCCCGGCGCGAGGCCCTCGAGCAGTACGCCCGCGTCTCCCTGAGCCAGGCGGTGAGGGAGAAGCTGGAAGCGGCACGGCCCGCGCTGGAGCTCGCCGCCGCCGACCCGCTCGCACCCGCCCAGGGCCTCTATCTGCGCGAGCGTGGGGAGCAACTCCTGCCACGGCTGGCCCTCCATGACTCGGGGCAGGACACGCCCGCGCGCGACCGGTACACACGGCTGCGCGCCGGTACCGAGGTGGCCGACGAGGAGGACGGTCCCTGGGTGGAGCGGCTCGCCCTGATGCGCGCGGTGGAAAGGGCGCTCGACCGGAGAGACGGGCGCGCCGCCACCGAGGCGCTCGTGGCCTTCCTCCACCATCGCAGCCGGTACGTGCTCACCTCCACACGGGACGTACCCGGCCACCTCGTGGTGCTGGAGACGCTGGCGGAGCGGGGCAACGTGGTCCCTCAGCTCATGCAGTCGCTGGTCCGTGAGGGGCTGGACGAGAGCCAGGGCGGACGGCTGGACGGGCTGCAACGGCTGCTCCTCCTCAAACGCTCGCGCTTCACCCGCGCCGACTTCGACTTCCTGCGCGAGCGCGTGGTGGCGCTGTCCACGCGGACGGGAACGCCGGTGATGGATTTCGAGGCACGCACCGCGGAGCTCGCCGCCGCGCCCCTGCCCCTGCCCGCGTCGCTCCCGGGGCCCTCGCTGGTGCGCTCCGGCTGGTACCTGGAGCCGCGAGGCGAGGGGCATGCCCGGGGCGTGGCGGTGGACCCTGGGGCGCTGTTGGAGTCCCTCTCCCGGGAGATGCGCGAGCGCGGGCTGCTCGGCCCCGAGGGACACGTGCGCCTGCGCGGAACAGAGGAGGTCCTGCCACTCGCGACCCTGCGTCTGGACGTGGAGACACCCGAGTGGGCGCGAGAGGAGAACGCGATGGAGCAGCGCTACCAGCTGAAGACGGGCATGGTGGTGCTGTGCGCGGGGCTCGCCCTCACCATCGCCGCGCTCGCCTTCCTGGGCCAGCAGCGCAAGTCCCGGTTCCTCGAGCTGAAGAGTGACTTCGTGGCCACCGTCTCCCACGAGCTGCGCACGCCGCTGGCCTCCATCCGGCTGCTCGCCGAGACGCTCGAGTGGCGGCTGGCGCAAGGAGTCGAGTCGCGCGACTACCCCGCGCGCATCATCCACGAGGCGGACGGGCTGGGATTCCTCGTGGAGAACCTCCTCTCCTTCAACCGCATCGACAAGGGCCGCTGGGTGCCCCACCTCTCGCTCGTGCGGCTGGAGGAGCTGGTGGCCACGCTGCGGCGAGACCTCGAAGGCTGGGCCCGGGTGCCGGTGGAGCTGACGTCCGAGGTGGGTGAGCGCGAGCTGCTCGCGGACCCGCAGCTCCTGCGGCTGCTGCTGGCCAACCTCGCGCGCAACGCCTGTGCCTACAACACGCGCAACCCCGTGCGCCTGCGCGTGGAAGCGCTCCCGGACGGACGGGTGCGCTTCTCGGACAACGGCGTGGGCATCCCCGAGGCCGAGTGGGAGCGCATCTTCGGCGAGTTCTACCGGCTGCGCGGGCAGGGGCGCGAGGTGCCCGGCAGTGGCCTCGGCCTCGCCCTGTGTCAGCGCATCATGCGCCTGCACGGAGGCACCCTGCGCGTGGCCGCCTCCAGCCCCGAGGGCACCACGTTCGAGCTCACCTTTCCGGAGCGACGCTGAATGACGTCCCCCCATCCCGCCATCCTCCTCGTGGAGGACGATCTCAACCTGCGGCTCGCGCTGCGCGACAACCTGGAGAACCAGGGTGGCTACACCGTGGAGGAGGCAACCACCGTGGCCGAGGCGCGCGCGCACCTGGGCCGGCGCACCTTCCAGCTCATCCTGCTCGACGTGATGCTGCCGGATGGGGACGGCTACACGCTGTGCAGCACCCTGCGCCGGGAGGGGCTGGAGACCCCGGTGATGATGCTCACCGCGCGCACGCTCGAGGACGACGTGGTGCGAGGCTTCGAGTCGGGCGCCCAGGACTACCTGGGCAAGCCCTACCGCCTGCGCGAGCTGCTCGCCCGGGTGGGAGCGCTGGTGCGGCGCGGCGGGGGAGTGCCCACGCAGGTGGTGCGCTTCGCGGACTACAAGCTGGACCTCGACCGGCGCAAGGTGGAGACCCCCGAAGGGAAGACGGTGGAGCTGACCCGCACCGAGTTCGACCTGCTCGCCTTCTTCGTGCGCGAGCGCGAGCGAGTCCTGCGCCGGGACGAAATCCTCGACGCGGTGTGGGGGCGTGACGTCGTCGTGGATCCGCACACGGTGGACAATTTCGTCTCGAGCCTCAAACGCAAGCTGGGCTGGAACAGCGCCTCGCGCTTCGCCCTCCAGACGGTGCGCGGCGTGGGCTACCGCCTGGAGGTGGAGGGGTGACGGGCACCCTCCTCTTCCTGCTGCTGCTCGCCGTCCTGCTCGCGGGGATGTTGTCCATCGTCTTCCACACGCTGAAGACCGGCATCTCCCCCATGCCCACCTCCGGGAAGGTGCGCCACCAGTTGCTCTCCCTGCTGCCCGAGGACCTCGAGGGCACCGTGCTCGAGCTGGGCTCGGGCTGGGGGACGCTGGCCTTCGCGCTGGCCGACCGCTGCCCTCGCGCCCGGGTGGTGGCCTTCGAGCTGTCTCCCCTGCCCTACGCCTTCTCGTGGCTGCGCCAGCGCCTCGCGCCACGCCCCAACCTCCGGCTCCTGCGCGAGGACTTCTTCCGCGCCTCCTTCTCGGAGGCCTCGGCCGTCGTCTGCTACCTCTTCCCCGGTGCGATGACGCGGCTGGCGCCCAGGCTGGCCGGGGAGCTCGCCCCGGGAACGCGCGTCCTCAGCCACACCTTCGCCCTTCGAGGGTGGAAACCGCTGCGCGCCCTCGTGGTGGACGACCTGTACCGCACCCCCATCTACCTCTACGAAGTCCCCGCCCGGGAGGACGGCTCCAACTGATGTTCCAGCCTCAACTCCACTGGAGGGTGAGCGTGCCGTCCTCTTCCAGGAGGACGTGAGTTCCGAACCGGCGGCCCTCCCGGTCCAGGACGATCCTCAGCCACCCGGTGTCGGTGGCGGAGACCCGGCACTCCTGGAAGCGGCGCACCTGCATGGGCGTCATGCGGAGGGAGAGCAGCCGGCCGCTCCCGGGCTCCAGGGTGACGAAGTACATCAGGGTCAGGTCGCCGCGAAAGCCTTCGTAGCCACGGATGCCCTCGTAGTCGTTCAGGAAGTCCCCGCAGCCATAAAGGATGGGGCGCTCCCGATAGACCTCGATGCCGCGGGGATGGTGGGAAGAGTGGCCGTGGACGACATCCACGCCCGCTTCGTCGATGAGGGCCCGGGCGAATTCCCGCTGCGCGGAGGGCACCTGGTAACCCCAGTTGCTCCCCCAGTGGATGGAAGCGATGACGAGGTCACCCGCGCGCTTGATGGCTCGCACCCGCGCACCGATTCGCCGGGCCGTGGTGGGCGACAGGTCCTCCAGCAGTTCCACCCCAGGCCGGTCCACCTTCGCCGCCCACTCCGGGGGGATGCCACTGCTCTCCGTCCCGAGCGAGAACACGAGCACCCGGCCCTTGCCCGGAACGTCCAGCACGGCGGGAGCCCGTGCCTCCTCCAGGTGGGCTCCCGCTCCCGCGGTGGCGATGCCCGCGCCGCGCAGGGTGGCCAGCGTCTCCCGTAGCCCCTCGTCCCCCCAGTCGAGCACATGGTTGTTCGCCAGCGCGCAGCACCCGATACGGGCGGCCGTGAGGCAGGCGATGTGCTCTGGATGCATCCGATAGTGGATGCCCTTGTCCGGCCACCACGCCTCGCTGGTGGTGATGCTGGTCTCGAGGTTGATCAACCGCACGTCCGGAGCACACCGCTCCAGCTCGGCGAGCGCATCACCCCAGACGTAGCCGAGGCCCACGGGCCTGGAAATGGGACCGTTCCGCTCCTCGGCCAGCTCGATGTAGTCCCGGGCATCCCGCACATAGGGCTCGTGCAGGTCGGGCGGACACGGGTGGGGAAACACCTGGTCGATGCCCCGCCCGGTCATCACGTCGCCGCAGAGGAAGATGGTGAGGGAGCTCTCCTGGGAAGGAAGATCGCTCATGTGCTCCGAGCCAGGCGTGCGCAGCATCCTCTCATGAAGGTAGACATGACATCACAACATCGGACGTCCGCCTCGTCCTCCCGGGCATGCGGGAGGGCGCGCCCCCCTCCACTCGCTCAGGGCTGGAAGTAGCCGTCCGACAAGGTCCTCAAGAAAGCGACGAGGGCGTCCTCCTCCTCGGGGGTGAGGCCGAGGTTGCCCAGCTCGGCGGTGTTGACGTTCAGCCCCACCTCGGGCGGTGGCCAGCAGTCGACGCCAGGAACGCCGGGTACCGCGGGGAACTCCGCGAGACAGCCGGGGAGCACGTCGCGCGTGTTGTAGAAGTGGACCACGCTCTCCAGGCTCTTGAAGAAGCCGTTGTGCATGTAGGCCTTGATGAAGGACGGGAAGGGCCGCTTGTCCACGTTGCGCAGGGTGGGGACCTTCTGCATCCCGAGATTCACACGCGCATACCGCCGCCACTCCGGGCGCGTCAGCAGGAAGGCCCCCAGACCGCGGTCCGTCCACGCATGGCCCAGCGGGTTGAATTCGAGCTGCTCATACCAGGGGTTGAGCGGATTTCGCGGCACACCGAGGTTGTCATAGGAGTAGTCGGTGAAGAGGGGCGGCTCGCCACCGGGACCCGGCTGGCTCGGGTGGCAGCCGGAGCACTTCGCCTTGCCCTCGAAGAGCTGGAGACCCAGTTGCTCCTTCTCCGTCAGCCGGGCGCGCCCGGCCAGGTACGCATCGTATTTGGAGGAGAAGGCATTCACCTCGGGCGAGGCCTCGTAGGCCGCGATGGCCAGGGCGATGCCGTCGTAGGCCCGCGCCACCTGAGCCGGGTGGCAGATGGCCGCCCCGTAGACGAGGCGGAAGAGCCCCGCGTAGGGCCCGTGACACACCTTGATGACGACGGCCAGCTCGCTGGGATTGTTCTGCTCCACCGGGTTGAGGAAGGGCCCCTGCGCCTGATCCGCGGCGGGATTGCCCAGCTCCTCCCCCGTGGCTCGGCCGTCCCAGAAGCTGCCTCCCACGAAGAGGCCCTCCGCCCCGCCGACCGGGTGGAGGATGGGCGCGGGAGTGGCGTAGGCGGTGGAGGTCGGCTTGCGATTGCCGAACCGCCCGGGGACGGCGCCCTCGTAGACGGCCCCGGTCTCATTGATGTGCATGTCCGGTCCCGTCCAGCCCGCCGAGGGAAGATGGCAGGCGGCACATGACTGACCGGGCGGCTCGGAGAGTCCCTTGTCGAAGAACAGCAGCTTGCCGAGCCGCTCCTTGGGCGCGAGCGCCGCCAGGGATGGATCCGCCTCCGGGAGGGGCTCGACCGGGACGGCCCCCACGTCATGGACAAACAGGCCACACAGCAGGCAGGGAAGCACCCAGATTCTTCGGAAGAACATTGGAACACCTCACGAGGAGGTGCTGATGAGTGGGCATGGCCCCCCCACCCGCCCATGGGCCCAGGGATACAGGCCCATTGTCCAGCGGACAGCGAAGACCCTCGTCCGCGATGCCCACCACCTCCCCTCGGAAGTCACGCAACCCATCCGCCCTGTCCGGTCCTCCGTTCATGTCGGACCCACCGGATACGATTCCCTTGTCGCCGCGAGGGAGATGCGGCGCGCAACGGAGGGATTCGTGGCAGACATCGCGGACGGCGCCCAGCTCGAGATGAAGGGCTCTGGTTCCAAGCCGTACATCCTGAAGAACACCGGGGGCGTGTACTCGTGCTCGTGTCCGGCCTGGCGCAACCAGTCGGTGGCCATCGAGCGGCGGACGTGCAAGCACCTGCGCAAGGTTCGAGGGGATGAAGCGGAGGACGCACGGGTGAGCGCCTCGGAGACGAGCGCTCCGGCGAAGCCCGCGGCCCGCAACGTCCGTCCCCGGGCGGGCACGAGCGAGGATGCGGACACCGCCGTGCCTCCGCTGCTGCTGGCGCACTCGTGGGAGAACGACGTCGACCTGACGGGCTGGTGGATGAGCGAGAAGCTCGATGGCGTGCGGGCCTACTGGGACGGCAAGCAGTTCCTGTCCCGCCAGGGCAACCCCTTCTTCGCGCCCGACTGGTTCACCGAGAAGCTGCCCGACTTCCCGCTCGACGGGGAGCTGTTCGGCGGGCGCAAGAAGTTCCAGCGCACGGTGAGCGTCGTGCGGCGCCAGGACCGCGGAGAGGAATGGAAGGAGCTGGCCTTCGTCATCTTCGACGCGCCGGGCCTCGACGCGCCCTTCGAGGAGCGGCTGGCGCGCTGCCAGCAATTCGTGGAGGACGTGGCGCCGCCGTACGCCGAGTGGTTGCCGCACGAGCCCTGCAAGGGCGTGACGCACCTGCGCGAGGAGCTGGCGCGGGTGGAGGGACTCGGGGGCGAGGGGCTGATGCTGCGCCAGCCGGGCTCGCGCTACGAGGCGGGCCGCTCCCACACGCTGCTGAAGGTGAAGAGCTTCAAGGACGACGAGGCGCGCGTGGTGGGGCACGTCGCGGGCGCGGGCAGGCACAAGGGCCGGCTGGGAGCGCTGGAAGTGGAGCTGCGCGACGGCACCCGCTTCTCCGTGGGCACCGGCCTCTCCGACGCGGAGCGCGAGAACCCGCCCCAGGTGGGCACCATCATCACCTTCCGCTACCAGGAGCTGTCCAACGACGGCGTGCCGCGCTTCCCCTCGTACGTGGGTGTGCGCATCGACGCGGCGCCCTTCGCGCCCGTGGCCACCCGCAAGCGCGCCTGAGCCGGATTTAACCCTTCTCCGGTTCCGGGGTTTTCAAGGGCAGGAGACGCCGGGAGGCCATCCCGGCGTCACGCCCTGAAGGAGAACCCTGTCATGCGCCTGAAGCTCGCCCTGTCCGCCGCCGTTGCCTCGCTGCTGTTCGCCGCTCCCGTGTTCGCCGAGGAGCCCGCCCCCGCCAACCCGACGGCCCCCGAAGACAAGGCGGCGCGCCGGGAGGCGAGGATGATGCGCCGGTTCGAGCGCATGGAGCATCGGATGAACCGCGCCGTCGAGCGCGGCCGCCTCTCACGCGCCCAGGCCGATCAATTCATCGCCGAGGCCCGGCAGCTCCGCGACGAGGCGCTCGCCCTGCGTCAGTCCAGCGGGGGCAAGTTGACCGAGGAGCAGCGGCAGCAGTTCCACCAGCGCAAGCAGGCCCTGCGCGAGAAGGTGCGCGCGGCCATGAAGGCCAACGCGCCCCAGCCGCGGGCCCAGTAACCCGCCTCGTCCGGACGGCCCTCCTACCGCCCCTCCTGGGCCATCTGGAGGGAGGGAGGGCCGCCGATGAAGCCGGAGAACATCAGCCGGTTGGGCGAGCACGCGCCCGGGTTGGCCACCTTGCCGGGGGTGGAGTTGTCGACGAGCGCGGCGGCCACGGCATCGGGCGTGGCGGTGGGGTTGCGCTCCAGGAAGAGCGCGGCGAGCCCGGTGACGTGCGGAGCGGCCATCGAGGTCCCGCTGAGGAGCCGGGTTTCGTTGTCATTCGAGAACCAGGCCGAGAGGATCTCATCTCCCGGAGCGAAGACATCCACGCAGCTGCCCCAGTTGGAGAAGGAGGCACGCGAGTCGGAGCTCGTGGTGGCCCCGACGGTGATGGCCTCGGCCGTCCGCGCCGGGGAGACGCTGCAGGCATTCTGGTTCTCATTGCCCGCCGCGAGGATGAAGGTGACACCCGAGGCGATGGACTTGCGGATGGCGTCATCGAGCGCGGTGTTCTTGGCGCCGCCCAGGCTCATGTTGGCCACCGCGGGGAGCTCACGGTTGCTGGTCACCCAGTCCACGCCGGCGATCACCCCGGCGGTCGTGCCGGAGCCACGGCAATTGAGCACGCGCACCCCGTGGAGGCGGACGTTCTTGGCGATGCCATACATGTTGCCGCCGACGGTGGCGGCCACGTGGGTGCCATGGCCGTTGCAGTCATTGCCCTTCTGATTGTCGCCGATGGCATCGAAGCCAACGTCGGCCCGTCCACCGAACTCGGCGTGCGAGACGCGGATGCCCGTATCGAGGATGTACGCGTGCACGCCCTTGCCGTTGGCGTTGTAGAGGTAGGTCTTGTCCAGCGGGAGCTCGCGCTGGTCGACGCGGTCGATGCCCCAGGTGGCATCGGGCTGGCTCTCGCTGATGGTCATCACCCCGTTCTCCTGGACGTACTCCACCTCGGAGTCGGCGGCCATGGCGCGGGCCTGCTCGGCGGTCATCCGGCTGGCGAAGCCGCGCAGCGCGTGCGCGTAGGTGAAGAACACGCTGCCGCCGTAGCGGGCCGAGAGGCTCTCCGCGGCCACGGAGGGCTCGAGCGTCTTCTCACCCGCGCCCGGCGTCCTGAGCACGACGATGTACTCACCCGGCACCGCCTGGGGCGAGACGACGAACTTCCCGGGGCGGGGCTCACTCCCCACGGCGCTGGCCTTGGCACAAGGGTCCGAGGGGTTGGGTTTAGAGGGGTCGGGAATGTTCTTGGCCGGACAAGCCACCAGCAAGGACAAGGACACGGCGGACACGGCCACCCACGACGCGGTGTGCAGACGCATGTTTTCCCCCTGTTGCGATGAAATTCCAGACTGCGTGTTTCAATTTAAAGGGACGTCTGACGTGGTTCCTTTTGATTCACGCTTCGCGCGCACGTGTCCGAAACGAGACACGCGGATGATGCCGGGGAATGTATGCCTTTGGCCGCTACTTCCGGGGAGGAGGTGCGGGGGTCTCGGAAGGCGGCCCTGGGGGAGCCTCGCGCTTGAAGGGGCTCCAGGACACCACCACCTCCTGGCCCGCTGCGTCACGGCCAGACAGGAAGTCGAGGATCTGCTTGATGTCGGGAGCCGCCTCGGAGGCGCTCACCGTCACGTAGCCGCGGAAGCCGCCGTGCTCGAGGTGTTCCTCCACGTGGATGGCCTCGCTCCAGCCACGCGTGGAGGTGTCCGCCTGACCGTCCCAGTGCAGGGAGATGCGCTCGAGGCGCTCCCAGGTGATGGCCGTGCCGTCCGGGACACGCACCACCACGTCACTGCGCCACCCTCCGTCCCCGGGGAGCGGACGCCAGCGGGAGACCCGCAGGTCCACGGGAGGCGTCACGCCGGAGGGGGGCTGCCCGCGAATGAGCGCGAACGCCGTGGCCTCCAGGGGCCCACCCCGGGCGAGCCGGACCTGGAGCCTCACGGTGAAGCTCCTCACCTCCTGGGGCTCGAGACCCTGGAGCGGGTAGGAGTGCTCGACGCGAGGCTCGGAGGTAGCCGTGGCGGTGCCATCCCCGAAGTCCCATGCGAACGCCACGGCGCGCTCGCCACCCCGGTACAGCGCCTCGAAGGCGAAGGTCCCCTGCCCTTGCTGCACGACGCCGAGGCGGAGCGGCTCATCCCGCTGCCCCTCCCCTTCGCCGCACCGGCGCACGTCGACCTCGACGTCGCGCTCCGCCAGGACACCGACGCGCCGCCCTCCGAGGTCCGTGCAGACCTGGAAGCGCACGAAGTACTTGCCGGGCTCCTCTGGAGCCCGCCACTGGAGCGCCGGGCCCGGATGCAGCTCGGCACCGCCTCCGGCGACAGGCCAGACCCACCGGTGGACCGCGCCCGGCTCGGGAACACCTCCGACACGGGCGGACAGGCCCATGGCTTCACCCGCGCACACCCAGGGCCGGTCCTGGTCGATTCCCTGGATCACGACACTGGACGCGAGGAGCACCCGCTCCTCATGGAGCGCCGCCGAGAGCATGTTCCCGCGGTTGGCCGGCGAGACGGGCACACGGGAAGGAGGCAACGGTGGAGCGAGGGGCGCCGCTGGCGATACCTCCGGGGCGGGGGCACGGCGCTGGGCGACGAGGGGCGGCCGAGGCGCCTCGCCAGCGTGGTGCCGGGGCCAGAACATGAAGATGAACGCCGCGAGCAGCACCCCCAGGAGCGCGAGTCCCACGAAGAAGCGCAGGGGCGCCCTGGCGGGGCGTCCCGGGATTCCTGGTGGCACGCGAGCGTTCCGCACGAAGCGCTAGAAGCCGAAGTCGTTCAGGTGGCGGCGGTAGCCCTGCGAGTTGGGGCGATACCACTGGTCATCCCAACCCTTGAAATCCACATCGTCGAGCAGCCGCTCGGTCTTGCCGTTGAGGAGGATCTGGTTGATCAACTGCACTCCAGTCGAGCCCACGTTGCGGGAGACGAGCCGGTCCGTGGAGTCGAGGTACTGATAGGTATGGCGGCTGCAATAGTCCTGGGAGAAGCAGCCTTTGTCGCAGTTGGCCAGGTTGTTGTAGGTGGCGTGTTTGTCTTCGGCGACGTAGAGCGTGGGCCAGCCGCGATAGGCATTGCGCGAATCGATCGCGCTGTCGTACTCGAGCTGGCTGTACGAGTACCAGGCGGACGAGTCACAGGCGCTCTTTCGATGGGCGGACATGTAGACCCAATCGAGGTACCACCTGCCACCGGAGTAATGGACCTCGAGGATCTGGAACTCGGGATCTCCATCGTGTCCGGTGGTGACACCGGAGTCCTCGAAGAAGGTGTCCATGTAGAAGATCTGCAGCGTGCGGGTGGAGAAGCTGGTGCTCTTCACCGCGTAGTAGGGACGCCGGGCATGGCCGCTCTCGCCACTGTCGAACCAGAAGAGCGGCATGAACCAGAAGGCGACCTGGTATTCGCAGTCATCCTCGAGCCCGTCGCGATCGGCATCCGTACCGGAGCCCCAGCAATCATCACCGTAGGGGATGGTACCGAGACCGTCGGCGCGGGCCGTCTCCGTCATGGCGAGGAGCAACACCAACGCGACGACTGCGCTTCTTGCGATGCGGACCATCCGAGCTCTCCGGGGGGTGGGGAGACCGCGAATGCTACACCAACCCGCGGAGGGACCGCCCGGCCATGGCATGACGGCCGGGCGGTCTGGACCTCGAGTCCCCTCAGAGGGCCATGAGGCGCGTGCGGAGGCGCTCCGCCACGCGCGGCAGATCATCGGGAGCCTTCACGGGCTCGAACCGGCTGGTCGCGGGATCCGAGCGGCTCACCTCGATGAAGGCCGCGGGGAGGAGCGGCTTGCCATCGGGACGGGTGAGGCTGCTGGCCTCCGCCGTCACCTGCTCGAGCTGGAGCACGGGCTTGCCCTCCACCTTCTTGGAGACCACGCGGTAGGGAATCGGGACCTCCTGTCCGATCATGGCCTCCAGCTCGAAGGTGATGTTGTTCGTCGAGATGAACGGATGCTGGGTCGGGTCCACCTTCTCGACGAGCTGCAACTGCCCCTTCAGGCGCACGGGCGCGGCGCCCGCGTCGAGCGCTCCGCTGGGGTTGGCGCGCGGGGTCACCTCCACCGTCATGGCCCCGCCCTGCTTGATGTGCAGCCCGATGACGACCGGGTCGAGCGTCGCCGCCAGGTTGTCCACGTTGGAGAAGTACATGTGGCGAACACCCCGCCGGCGCAGCTCCTCTCCCACCCCGCTCTCGCGCAGGGCCCGGAAGACGTCGCCATGCCCGGAAGGGGCGAACGACAGCTTGCCGTCATCCTCGCGGAACAGCTCGCCGCTCGGTGTGAGCCGGGGGAGCATCCGCTGACGGAAGAGGAACACGCCCTCCTGCTCGCCCCGCTTCGCCAGGTACGCGGCGATGTCGTCATGGGTGAGGTAGGACGTCATCAACGCCACGGGCACCGGGCGCCCATGGCGAGCCCCCAGCCGGCGCGCCTCCGAGAGCTTGAAGTCGAGGAAGGTGCGCTCCCCCACCACGGGGATGAGCCCCTTCACCCCGCCGCCGAAGCGGGTACCGGCGCCACCGGCCACCACGAGGGCGGCCACCTGGCCCTTGCGGAACGCCTCCTCTCCGAGCGCGCGGCACTCCTCGTACGCGGGAGTCCCCTCTCGCGGGAGCGGTTGGATGTCACCCTCCCGGAGCGGCTCGAGCGAGCCCGCGAGCGGCGGCGCTTCGACGAGCTCACCCCGCTTGAACCGGGCGAGCAGTTCACGGAAGCTCGCGGCATCGAAGCCATCGCGCGCGAGACTGGGATTGTCGAGTTCAGTGTCGGTCGGTTGTCCTGGCACGGCACCAAGGTTCCGCGATCCTCGCGGCATGTGCAATCGCCAGTGTGCGTGGAGGCGATGCCCGTCCGGATTCGAACCATCCAGGACGGGACTGGCCAACCTTCCCGGGTGCGCTGACGGCCTTCAGGGCACCAGCACCGTGGCGGTATGGCCCGAGCGAGCCGAATAGGCCCGGGCGATGCGCTCGGCCACGCCGGCCCCGGTGCCCGTGCGCGCCAACGCGACGATGGAGCCACCGAAGCCTCCGCCCGTGAGGCGGGCCCCGAGCACGTCCGGCTCACCCCGGGCCAGCTCCACCAGCAGATCGATCTGCGGCACGGAGACCTCGTAGTCGTCACGCTGCGAGACGTGCGAGGCGTACAGCAGAGGCCCGAGGGCGGCCAGATCACCGGACCGCAGGGCCTGGACGGTCGCCAGCACCCGCGCATCCTCGGTCACCACGTGGCGAGCGCGCCGGCCCAGGGGCTCGGGAAGGGCGGCGATCCGAGGCAGGTCCGCCTCCGTCAGATCGCGCAACTGAGGCACGCCCAGCAGCGCCGCCGCGCGCTCGCACTCGGCCCTGCGGGTGCGGTAGTCGCCAGCCGCGTGGTTGTGCGCCACCCCCGAGTTGATGACGATGGACTCCACCCCAGCGGGCAGCGACACCCGCTCGTAGCGCATGCTGCGCGTGTCGAGGAAGAGCGCGGAGCCCTCGTCCGCCAGGTGACAGGCCATCGGGTCCATCACCCCCACCGGAGCGCCGACGAAGTCGTTCTCCACCTTCTGCCCCAGCAGCGCCAGCCTCACGTCGTCCAGCGCGAGCGAGAAGGCCTCACGAAGGGCGCGCAGGAGGCACACGTCCAGGGCCGCGCTCGAGGACAACCCGCTGCCCACGGGCACCTCCGAGGAGACACGCACGTCGAAGCCGCCCAGCGAGAAGCCCTCGCGCTGGAGGATGAGGGTGACGCCCTGCACGTAGTCGAGCCACCCGCGCCCCGGCGCCTGCTGGCCGAGGACGAACTCCTGCACCCCCTCCTGGCTCCCCACCGTGGCACTGAAGGCCCGGACGGTGCGGCCCTCGCGAGGCCGCAGCTCCACGCGCGTCCGCTGGGGGATGGCCATGGGCAGCACGAAGCCACCGTTGTAGTCGGTGTGCTCGCCGATGAGATTCACCCGGCCCGGCGCATGCGCCACGACGCTGGGAGGGTGTCCGAACAACGCTTCGAAGTGAGGGGCAGCGCCAGTTTCCATCGTCGAGCACACCTTGAGCGGGCAGGACTACTCGGGGGTGATCCGCAGCGAGTCGAACCGGGCGGAGGCACCCGCGACGCCTCCAGCGACGAGCGCCACGCGCACGCCGCGATCCCAGGGGGGCAGATACGAGCCCTCCTCCTCCGAGTCAACGTCGATCCAGGAGGAGCCCTCCGCGCTCACCGCGAAGCCGAACACCTTGCCGTTCGTCGCCCGCATGCGCAGGTGCAGCTTGCCGTTCATCGTCGCGGGCGCGTCGATGCCGCCGAGCAGCTGGTCCTTGCCGGCCTGCCGGCGCCACGCCTCCACCTTGCCGGACCTGACGGCGAGCCAGAGCGCGTTGTCCGGGTCGCCGTAGGCCGACAGCCCCGCCGACATGCCCTCCGTGAGCCCGCCCACGTCCACGACGGTCTCGGCCGTGTAGTTGCCCGCGTTGGTGGAGCGCGCGAGGGCCGCACCGATGGGATTGGCCGCCTGCTCCGCGGGAGGAGCGAGGGTCAGCAGGCCATCCGTGAGGCTCGTGGTGGGCTGACGTCCATTGGGCCACTGCCAGCCGAGCACCAGGGACGAGGAGGTGAAGTCATCGGAGAAGGCCACGGGCTTCGACAGCAGCCGTCCCCCGGGCCCCTTGCGCTCGTTGATCGAGGGCCAGCCATCCGCCCCCCATTGGATCGGATCCAACAATCCCTGGCGTCCGACGTAGACGGAGCTCTGGGTGCTGTAGGCGTGGTACAGGAAGTAGTCCCGGCCCTGCGTGTCCGTCACCACGCTCCCGTGCCCCGGGCACTTCCAGTCCTGGTTGGTCTTCATGATGGGATTGATGGGGTTCTTCTCCCAGCCCTCGAGCAGCTTCCGCGAGCGCGCCACACCCACGCCATAGTTGCACTGGAGACCGCAGCACCCGGAGCCGGCGTAGAAGAGGTAGAACCAGCCATCGCGCTTGATGAGGTGCGGACCCTCGATGAGCTGCCCCTCCCACGGCGTATCGTTCATCATGATCTGCGTCCGCTCGCCGATGAGCCGGGTGCCATCCTCCGACAGGGGCTGCGCCCAGAGGGGGGTGGGCAGCCCGCGGCTGTTTCCGTCCTCCTTCCAGACCAGGTAGAGCGTGTCGTTCTCGTCGCGGATCAACGCGCCGTCGATGGAGCCGAGCTCCTGGCAGACCAGCGGACCGTGATCGGTATAGGGCCCCGAGGGCTGGGACGCGGTCGCCACGGCGACGCACAGGGGACCGCCCTTCTTGCGCGCGGTGTAGAAGACGAAGTAGCGGCCGTTGTCGGCCGCCAGCTCCGGCGCCCAATAGTTGCCGTCCGACCAGGCCGGCGCGGTCTGGAAGATCGGGCCCACCAGCTCCCAGTTGACCAGGTCCTTCGAGTGCAGCAACGGGAAGTGGGGAGCCCACTCGGACGACGTCGCGGAGGCCCAGTACTCATCCCCCACGCGGATCACCGAAGGGTCGGCGAAGTCACCGGACAGGACCGGGTTCGTCACCTCGAGCGGCGGCGGGGGCGGCGGGGGCGGCGGCGGTTGAGAGGTACAGCTCGGAGTGGAGAGGGCCGCCAGCACGGCCAGGGAGAGCACGGCTGCGGGCAGGACGACACCGCGTGAACGCATGGGGGAATCCTCGACGTGGGGGCGCGCAGGCTAGGGAGCTGCTCAACAGTGGTCAATCAAGTCCGGGCGGCTCCCACTCCGTCCGATTCCCAACGACTTGCCGCGTCATTTTGTCTGTCTTTCGATAATTCCTCTCCGGATGCACGGGAGCCAGGTCCTCGACGACCCCTCCCCCGAGGGCAGGCAGATGTCATCCTTGACACATTCCACGGGCATGGATGAGATGCGCCACTTTTTTACAGTGCATCACGGGCGGAACCAGGCCGGAGCACCGAGCCGTTCCTGCTCTCCCACAGGGGAGGAAGTCGACATGCGGAGAGGTGTGTTCTCGTCACGTTGG
The DNA here is from genome assembly GCF_024623785.1 of Archangium lipolyticum. Lineage (NCBI taxonomy): Bacteria > Pseudomonadati > Myxococcota > Myxococcia > Myxococcales > Archangiaceae > Archangium > Archangium lipolyticum. The sequence continues at coordinate 13,227 of NZ_JANKBZ010000020.1, read as the reverse complement.
TGGGTGGGAGCGGTGCTACTGCTGACCGCCGCGGCCTGCACGGAGACCCCGCTCCACAAGAGCTATACCAATCCCCTGAGCGTCTCGATCCCGGGTGGAGGCACGGTGGAGAACTGTGCCGACCCGACGATCATCCGAGGGAAGCAGACCGGGGATTACGCCTGGTACATGTACTGCACTTCGGATCCCCTGAATGATCAGGACAGGGACTCCGAGGGCCAGTACAGGCAGCACCTGATCGCGATGCTGAAGTCGAACGATCTGGTGGAATGGACATACGTCGGGGATGCCTTCACCGAGCGGCCGGACTGGGCGGAGCCCACGGCCGGACTCTGGGCCCCCGAGATCGAGTACTTCGGGAACAAGTACCACCTCTATTACACCGTGACCGACTCGAAGCAGGGAGACAGCGCCATCGGCGTTGCCACCAGCGACAGTCCGACGGGGCCGTGGACGCACGCCGCGAAGCCGGTGGTGGAGCCGCACGAGGCGCCCTGCTGCGGGGGTTCACAGCGCTGGGTGTACGACCCCGAGGTGCTCGTCGAGCCGAACGGCGACAAATACATCTACTACGGCAGCTACTACGGGGGCATCTCGGTGCGGAAGCTCTCGGCGGATGGCGCGAGCTCCGACCCGTACAGCCAGGTGGAGGTCACGGTCGCCAACCGCTACGAGGGCGCCAGCATCATCAAGCGCGGTGAGTACTACTACCTGCTGGGCTCGTCCGGAGACTGCTGCAATGGCGCGGTCACGGGCTACAACATCTTCGCCGGGCGGTCGAAGAGTCCCCTGGGGCCCTTCGTGGATCGCGAGGGCGTGCGCCTCACGTACAACCGCGTCGGTGGGACGCCCGTCCTGGGGCTGAACGGAAACCGCTGGGTCGGTACGGGCCACAATGGAGTGCTGACCGACTTCGGGGGCCAGGACTGGCTCGTCTACCACGCGGTCGACAGGGACAGCCCCTACTTCGCACCGCCGGAGAAGGGCGCGCGTCCGGTCAAGCGCCACGTGATGATGGATCCGCTGGACTGGGTCGACGGTTGGCCGACCGTGCGCGGTGGCTCGTGGGCCTCGGACACCGAGCAGCCGGCACCGGCGGCCCAGCCCGGCGAGAAGAGCCGCTATCAGATGACCCGGGCGAAGGATGACGCGCCGGGAGCCGTCATCACCTCGGACGAGTTCGACGGCACCTCGCTCGGCTCTCAGTGGACCTGGATCCGCCCGCCGGCCGAGAACGACTTCGGCCTGGAGAGTGGCTCCCTGCGCTTCGCAACCCAGGGCAAGGAGCTCCACCAGGACGACAACAGCGCCTCGGTCCTCACCCTGCCAGCGCCGGTGGGCAACTACCTCGTCGAGACCCAGGTCTCGCTGAACCTTCCCCCGGTGAGCTGCTGCCACAACTACGTGCAGGCGGGGCTCGTCATCCATGGAGATGACAACCACTACGTCAAGCTGACCCACGTCTCGAACTGGGAGACCCGGCAGATCGCGTTCGCCAAGGAGGTGGGGCCGGAGAGCTCGCCGCGCTATGGCGAGACGTTCGGCGGCCCCGCGGACGAGACCGTCTGGCTGAGGATCGCCAAACGCGACGTGGGCGGGGAACAGCATTACACGGCGTACTCCAGCCGGGATGGTTCGACCTGGACCCGGGCTGGCACGTGGACGCACCAGCTGGGCTCCGAGGCCAGGATCGGACTGGTCTCGATGAGTGGAGGCGGCTTCATCGCCCGCTTCGAGTACGTCCGCGTCCATGAACTGGCCGCGGGAATGTAAAGGGTTGCAGGCACCACAACGTGGAGAGACACATGAGATGGTTGATCGCGGTTGCCCTGTTCGCGCTGGTCGGATGTAAGCAGCAACCTTCGGAGAAGCAGCAGCAAGCCGCCGAGGGAGCCGGCGCGGGCGCTCCCGCCGCCGCCAAGAAGCTCGTCATCGGGTTCTCCCAGGTGGGAGCGGAGAGCGCCTGGCGCACCGCCGAGACGAAGTCCATCCGGGGCGAGGCCGAGAAGCGCGGCGTCGAGCTGAAGTTCGCGGACGCGCAGGGCAAGCAGGCCAACCAGATCAACGCCCTCACCTCCTTCATCGCGCAGAAGGTGGACGCCATCGTGCTCGCCCCGGTCGTGGAGACCGGCTGGGAGTCCGTGCTGATGCAGGCCAAGGAGGCCAACATCCCGGTCATCCTCGTGGACCGCGGCATCAAGGTGAGCGACGAGAGCCTCTACACCACGCTGATCGCCAGCGACTTCGTGGAGGAGGGCCGGATGGCGGCCGAGTGGCTCGCGAAGAAGACGAATGGCAAGGCCAACATCTTCGAGCTGCAGGGCACCACCGGCGCCGCCCCGGCGATCGATCGCAAGAAGGGCTTCGAGGAGGCGCTCAAGAAGTACCCCGAGATGACCATCATCAAGAGCCAGAGCGCCGACTTCACCCGCGCCAAGGGCAAGGAGGTCATGGAGGCCTTCATCAAGTCGGACCGCGAGAAGATCCAGGCTGTCTACGCGCACAACGACGACATGGCGCTCGGGGCCATCCAGGCGCTCGAGGAGGCCGGCATGAACCCGGGCAAGGACGTCACGCTGATCTCCATCGACGGCGTGAAGGGGGCCTTCGAGGCGATGGTCGCGGGCAAGCTCAACGCCACCGTCGAGTGCAACCCGCTGATGGGCCCGATCGTCTTCGACACCATCACCAAGGTGAAGGCGGGCGAGAAGGTTCCGAAGTTCATCCAGAGCAAGGACCAGCTCTTCGAGCAGTCCACCGCCGCCCAGGTGATCAGCACCCGTGAGTACTGAGCCGATCCTCGTCGCGAGAGGAGTGGAGAAGCGTTTCCCCGGGGTCCACGCGCTGCGAGGCGTGGACCTGGATGTAAGGGCCGGCGAGGTCCATGCCCTGATGGGGCAGAACGGCGCCGGGAAGTCGACGCTCATCAAGCTCCTGACGGGTGTCTACCCGCGCGACGGGGGGACGCTCACCTTCCAGGGGCGGGACTTCCGCCCCACCTCACCGGGAGATGCCCAGCGCAAGGGCATCAGCACCATCTACCAGGAAGTGAACCTCATCCCGACCCTGACGGTCGCGGAGAACCTCTTCCTGGGCCGTGCGCCCCGGCGCTGGTTCGGCATCGACTGGCGCACCATGCGGCGCAAGGCGGAGGAGCTCCTCGCCACCTTCGAGCTGAAGGTCGACGTCGACCAGCAGCTGGGGACCATGTCCACCGCGGTCCAGCAGCTCGTGGCGATCGCCCGCGCCGTCCAGACGGATGCGCGGGTCATCATCATGGATGAGCCGACCTCGAGCCTGGACAGCCACGAGACGGAGCTGCTGCTCGACATCATCGGGCGGCTGAAGGCGCGGGGAATCGGCATCGTCTTCGTCACCCACTTCCTGGATCAGGTCTACAAGGTCAGCGACCGCATCACCGTCCTGCGCAACGGAGCGCTCGTCGGGACGTATGAGGCGTCCCAGCTCTCGAAGCTCGACCTCGTCTCCCACATGCTGGGCAAGGTCCCCGAGGAGCCGGCGCTCCACGCGCGGAGCGAGGAGACGCGGCCGGCGGTCATCGCCGCGCAGGGGCTGTCACGCAAGGGGATCGCTCCGTTCGATCTGACGATGCACCAGGGCGAGGTGGTCGGGTTCGCGGGCCTGCTCGGCTCCGGACGCACGGAGGCCGCCCGCCTGCTCTTCGGCGCCGATCGCGTGCGGAGCGGCACGGTGAACGGCGCGGTTCCCAAGAGCCCCCGGCAAGCCATCGAGCGGGGCCTGGCGTTCTGCCCCGAGGATCGCAAGGCGGAGGGCATCATCCCGGACCTGTCGGTGCGGGAGAACATCGCGCTGGTCGTGCAGCGCAAGCTGGGTTTCACCGTCTCGCGCGCGCAGCAGGAGCGGATCGCCCAGGAGTTCGTGACGAAGCTCGGCATCAAGACGCCCTCGGTCGAGCAGCCCGTGCGGTTGCTCAGTGGAGGCAATCAGCAGAAGGTCATCCTCGCCCGGTGGCTGGCCTACGATCCGAGCGTGCTGATCCTCGACGAGCCGACCCGCGGTATCGACGTGGGCGCGAAGGGAGAGATCGAGCGCCTCATCCACGAGCTCTCGCGGAAAGGGCTCTCGGTCCTCTTCATCTCAGCCGCGCTGGAGGAGGTGCTGCGGCTGTCGCACCGGATCGCCGTCTTCCGCGACCGGAAGAAGGTGGGAGAGCTCACCAGCGCGGGACTTCCGGAGGTCATGAAGCTGATCGCCGGAGAGGAGCACCATGAGTCCTAGGAATTTCTGGCCGCTGGTGGCCCTGGCGGCCCTGATTGTCTTCAACCTCGTCTTCACCACGGGCTTCGCCCGGCTCGAGTTCCGGGACGGCCGGCTCTTCGGCGCGCTCGTGGACATCTTCCAGAACGGCGCCCCCGTGATGCTGCTCGCGGTGGGCATGACGTTGGTGATCGCACTGGGTGGAATCGACCTGTCGGTCGGCTCGGTGATGGCGCTCGCGGGCGCGGTGGCGGCGCTGCTGATGACCGAGCAGGCGCAACCCGTGCCCCTGTCGGTCGCGGCGGCCCTCGGCACGGCCCTGGTGATTGGGGCCCTCAACGGGGCGCTCGTCACCTACGGTGGCATCCAACCCATCATCGTCACGCTGGTGACGCTGGTGATGGGACGGGGACTGGCCCAGGCGCTCACCCAGGACCAGAAGGTCCGCTTCGAGAACCCGGCCTTCGAGTTCCTCGGGAACGGCACCGTGGTGGGCCTGCCGGTCCCGGTCCTGATCGTCGCGACCGTGTTCGTCCTCGTGGCCCTGCTGCTGAGGAAGACGGCGACGGGCCTCTACATCGAGGCCACGGGCGGCAACCCCCAGGCGGCCCGGCTGTGTGGCCTGAGGGTGCACACCATCCAGATGACGGCCTACATGGCCAGCGGGCTGTGCGCGGGACTCGCCGGCCTCATCGCGGCGGCCGACATCAAGGAGGCGGACGTCGCCAACAGCGGGCTCTACCTCGAGCTGGACGCCATCCTGGCCGTGGTGCTGGGCGGGACGAGCCTGACGGGTGGCCGGGCCAACCTCGTGGGCTCGATCATCGGCGCCACCTTCATCCAGACCCTCACCATCATGCTCCAGATGCGAGGTGTCATCACCGAGCACACGCTCATCATCAAGGCGATCGTGGCGCTCGGTGTCTGCTTCATGCAGACGGCGGCGTTCGAGCGCATGGTCCGGCGGTTCCGCCCGGCGGAGGGCGCATGAACTTCCTCCGCAAACACGTCACGGTGCTGGCCGGAGTGCTGGCCTACGTACTGCTCTATGCCGCCGCGGCGCTGAGGTACGACGGCTTCTTCTCTCTCCCGATCTTCATCAACTTCCTCTCCAACAACGCGGTGCTCGGCATCGTCGCGGTGGGCATGACGTTCGTCATCCTCTCGGGAGGCATCGATCTCTCCGTCGGGGCCGTCATGTCCTTCTCCAGTGTGCTCATCGGGGTCCTCGTCATGGACCACCACTGGAACGTCTTCGCCGCGATCGGAGTGGCGCTCGCGTGCGGGACCACCCTGGGAGCCCTGCTGGGAACAATCATCCACACGACCGGCATCAAGCCTTTCATCGTCACGCTGGCCGGGATGTTCTTCGTGCGGGGACTCGCGTTCATCATCCACCTCGAGTCGATCGCCATCGTGGATCCGCGCCATACCGCCATCGCGATCACGCGGATCGGCTCCCTGCCCCTGACCGCGGTCCTGTTCCTGGCGTTCGTCGCCATCGGTTGGTACGTCGCGGTGTTCACGCCCTTCGGCCGGAATGTCTACGCACTCGGAGGGGGCGAGGAGGCCGCGCTGCTGATGGGATTGCCCGTCAAGCGCACCCGGATCGCCGTCTACGCGTTGAGCGGCTTCTGTGCGTCCTTCGCTGGCGCCGTGCTCACCTTCTACCTGTCGAGTGGCAGCCACCTGGAAGGTGTCGGGATGGAGCTCGATGCGATCGCGACCGTGGTGATTGGCGGGACGCTGCTCGCGGGCGGGGTCGGCTCCGTGTTCGGCACGCTCGTCGGGGTGCTGATGCTCGGCCTCGTCCTGACGTCGATCACGACATACGAGGGCATGCTGAGCTCGGGGCTGACCCGTGTCGCCATCGGGGCCCTCCTGCTCGGGTTCGTGCTGATGCAGAAGCTGCTGACGCGGCGGATCGTCGGAGTGGGGCGGGCCACGTAGCCCGCCCCCTCCCCTGACGCATCACTCCTGGCGCAACACCAACAGGCGCAACTCGGTCATGTCCTCGATGGCGTACTTCACGCCCTCGCGCCCCAGCCCCGAGCCCTTCACGCCACCGTAGGGCATGGTGTCGACGCGGAAGCTCGGGACGTCTCCCACGACGACGCCCCCCACCTCCAGCTCGTCCCACGCCCGCATGGCCCGTGACAGGTCCTGGGTGAAGACGCCCGCCTGCAGTCCGTAGCGCCCGTCATTCACCGCGCGGAGCGCGTCGTCGAACGTGCGGAAGGGCTGGAGCAACACGACCGGCCCGAACGCCTCCTCCGCGCTCAGCGGCTCGTCTGCCGGCACACCCTCCAGCACGGTGGCTTCGAGCAGCGCGCCACGCCGCCCTCCCCCGGCCAGCACGCGCGCTCCACGCCCCACCGCGCTCTGGATCCACCCCTCCAGCCGCCGTGCGGCGGGTTCGTCGATCATGGGACCGAGCGTGGTGGCCTCGTCCCTGGGGTTCCCCGCGCGCAGCGCCCGTGCCCGCGCGACGAGCCGCTCGCGCAGTGCGTCGTACAGCGACTCGTGCACGAGAACGCGTTGCACCGAGATGCAGCTCTGCCCCGCCTGGAAGAAGGCGCCGTGGGCCACGCGATCCGCGACGAAGTCCAGGCGCTCGCCCTGGTCCTGGTCCACCACGCAGGCCGCGTTGCCACCGAGCTCCAGGACCACCTTCTTGCGGCCAGCACGCGCCTTGAGCTCCCACCCCACCTTCTCCGAGCCGGTGAATGAGAGCAGCTTCAGCCGGTCATCCTCGATGAACGGCCTCACGTCCTCGAGGCGCGTCGGGAGGACCGAGAAGGCGCCCTCGGGGAGGTCCGTCTCGGCGAGCACTTCGGCCATGATCATCGCGCTCACGGGCGTGCGGTCCGAGGGCTTGAGCACGAACGGGCAGCCCGCGGCGATGGCGGGCGCCACCTTGTGCGCCACCAGGTTGAGCGGGAAGTTGAACGGCGTGATGAACGAGCACGGGCCCACGGGCACGCGCTGGGTGAAGCCCCGGTAGCCGGCCGCACGCCGCGACACCTCCAGGTTCAGCACCTCGCCGTCGCCTCGCACGGCCTCCTCTGCCGCCGCCTTGAACGTGTCGATCAGCCGGGAGACCTCGCCACGCGCGTCGCGGATGGGCTTGCCCGCCTCGATGCAGAGCGCGAGCGCGAGCTCTTCGGTCCGCTCGCGGAAGCGACGCACGCAGTGCTCCAGGACCTCCTGCCGGGCGTACGGAGCCAACCGCCGCATCGGGCCGGCCGCGCGCACGGCGGCGGCGATGGCCTCCTCCACGGCGCTCGCGTCCGCGAGGGCGACACGCGCCACGGTCTCGCCCGAATACTTGTCGGTCACGGCCAGGTCCGCGTTGGGCTGCCGCGGGCGGTTGGCCAGGTAATACGGGTAGCGCTCAGCCAGCATGACGTTCCTCTCTTTCCTTCATGTGCTCGTGGCTCACCGGGCGGCGCCGTCCTCGACACCGGCTCCGAGCGCACGCGTGTTGTCCGAGTAGTCGATGGGCAGGTCGATGACGTGCACTCCGCCGGATTCCAGGCAGCGCGCGAGCGTGGCCCCGAACTCCGAGGCACTCGCCGGCCGGTGCCCGCGCGCGCCATACGCCTCCGCGTAGCGGACGAAGTCCGGGTTGCCCAGCTCCATGCCGAAGTCCGGGAGCCCCATCTCCCCCTGCTTCCAGCGAATCATCCCGTAACCGTCGTCGCGCACCACGACCACCGTCAAGTCCAGCTTCAGGCGCACCGCCGTCTCGAGCTCCTGCGAGTTCATCATGAACCCGCCGTCGCCGCAGACCGCGAGCACCTTGCGCCGGGGGTGGACCAGCCTGGCCGCGATGGCGGACGGGAGCCCCGCCCCCATCGTCGCGAGCGCGTTGTCGAGCAGCAGCGTGTTGGGCCGACGGCAGCGGTAGTAGCGGGCGAACCAGAGCTTGTACATGCCGTTGTCCAGACACACGATGCCGTCATCCGGCATCGCGCGCCGCACCTCGGCGACGAGCCGCGCGGGGTAGATGGGGAAGCGCTCGTCATCGATGCCGCGCGCGAGCTGCGCGTCGAGCCCGGCGCGGGCGCGCTCGAAGGGCGCGAAGTCCCAGTGGGAGCGCGAGCCGACCCCCTCCGCGATGCGCCACACCGCGTTGGCGATGTCGCCGGTCACCTCCACCTGCGGGAAGTACACGGGGTCCACCTCGGCGGACGAGAAGTTCAAGTGGACCACCGTGCGCTGTTTGTCGCGCATGACGAACAGCGGCTTCTCGATGACGTCGTGGCCCACGTTGACGATGCAGTCCGAGGCCTCGATGGCCCGGTGGACGAAGTCCCCATCCGAGAGCGCCGCCGTTCCCATCCAGAGCGGATGGGTCTCATCCACGACTCCCTTGCCCATCTGGGTGCTGAAGAAGGGCATCCCCACGCGGTCCACGAAGACGCGGAGCATCTCCGAGGTGAGCTTGCGGTTGGCGCCCGCGCCGATCATGAGCAGCGGGCGGCGGGCGGACGCGATGGCCTCGACGGCCAGGGCGATGGAGGATTCGTCGGCCACGGGCCGGCGGTAGGCGCTGGGAGAGAGAGGCACGGCGTCGGAGGACTCACGCGCCACGTCCTCGGGCAGCTCCAGGTGGGTGGCACCGGGGCGCTCCTCCTCGGCCCGGCGGAAGGCCTCGCGCACCGCCGAGGGGACGTGCTCCGCGGAGACGAGCGTGCGGGTGGACTTGGTGAGCGGCCGCATCATCCCCACGACGTCGACGATCTGGAAGTGGCCCTGCTTGCCGGCCTTGATGGGCTTCTGCCCGGTGAGCATCACCATGGGCATGGCGCCGAGCTGGGCGTACGCCGCGGCGGTGACGAGGTTGGTGGCGCCAGGCCCGAGCGTGGCGAGGCACACGCCCGCGCGCCCGGTGAGCCTGCCCCAGGTGGCGGCCATGAAGCCCGCGGCCTGCTCGTGGCGCGTGAGGACGAAGCGTACGCCCGAGGCGCGCAACGACTCGAGCAGGTCCAGGTTCTCCTCGCCGGGAAGACCGAAGACGCAACGCACGCCCTCCGCTTCGAGCGCTTTGACGAACAGATCCGATGCCTTCATGGGATTTCTCCTTCGAGACGAGGGGAAATCTACGCGCCGCCATCGATTGGTACATTCGTTTGTTCCCATGGACCCGATAGGCAATGCCTATGATGGGGGAATGGAGCTCCGCCACCTCCGCTACTTCTCCGCCGTCGCCGACACGCTGCATTTCGGACGCGCCGCGCGGCGCATCCACGTCTCGCAGCCCACGCTGTCGCAGCAGATCCGCCAGCTCGAGGAGGAGCTCGGCTCGCCGCTCTTCGAACGGGCGCGCAGTGGCGTGCGGCTGACGCAGGCGGGCGAGCTATTCCGCACGTACGCGTCACGAGCGCTGGAGGACGTGGACGCCGGCCGGGTGGCGGTGAGCGCGCTGCGCGGGCTGGCCACGGGGACGCTGCGCGTGGGCTACCCACCGAGCATGCGCGGTGTCGTGGTGCCCGCATTGGCCGCCGTGCTGCGCAGACATCCTCGCCTGGCCCTGAGCGCCGAGGAGGCGGTGGTAAGACGGGTGGAACGGCGGCTCACGGACGGCAAGCTGGATGTGGGGCTGGGGTACTCGCCCGCGCGCTCACCGGACCTCGACACGGAGCCGGTGTTCGACAGCAGGCTGGGGCTCGTGGTGGCGCGGGGGCACCCGCTGGCCGGAGCGGAGTCCGTGGGGGCGAAGCAGCTCGCGGGCGAGCCATTCGCGTTGCTCTCGCGAGGGCTGCGCGTCCGCGCGCGAGTGGACGCCTACTTCGATGCCATGCGGCTCGCGCCGCACATCGCGCTCGAGTCGAACGCGGTGGCCACGGTGCTCGCGATGGTGCGCGCGGGCCTCGCCATCACCGTGCTGCCCGAGCCACGGCTCCCCGACGCCGAACGGCTGGTGGTGAAACGTCTGTCCCCGGCACCGCGAACCGAGCTCGCGGCGCTCCTCTGGCGCAAGGGCGCGCCGCGCACACCGGCGGCGGAGCTGTTCGCGTCGGAGGTGCGCGCACGGTCGAAGGAAGACGCGGGGTGAGAGGCAGACCCCACCGGTGATCTTCTTCTGGGTCACCCGATCCGGGCCTTCTTCTCTTCAATCTCGGCCGTGGCTTCCTCCTCGGGGGTGGGCAGCACGCCTCTCTCGATGGGGAAGGCGCGCGTCTCCTGGGGAGAGGGCTTCTCGCGCACGAGGGCTCTCAGCTCCGCCGCCGCCCTGGCGCGTCCGAACCGCTTGCCCTGGCCGCGCAGCCACTCGCACAGCTCGTCGCGCATCTCTCCCCCGCTCTGGTAGCGGTCGTCCGGATGGGCTCGCAGCGCCTTGTGGAGGATGCGTTTGAGCGGCTCGGGTACCTTCCGGGCCACCCGCTCCACGTCCTCCGGGCCGAAAGTCTGGATGCGGTCGGCCAGCACCCCCGCGCTCGTCCAGGAGGGGCGCTCGGCGCGCATACGGGCGTCGTACCGGGCCACCTCCGGGGACTCGCCCGCGGGCGGGTTCACGTCCGGCGGATCCAGCGGGTACTGACCCGACAGCATCTCCAGCAGCACCATGCCCAGCGAGTAGAGGTCCGCCCGCCCATCGGGCTTCTGACAACGCATCAGCTCGGGGGCGGCGTAGGCCAGCTCCGCACGAAGGACCTTGGAGGGCGTATTCAACCGGCCCGCCAGGAGCGAGTACGCCACGCCGAAGTCGGTGAGCTTCACCCGGCCATTGGACTCCAGCCGGATGTTCATGGGGCTCACCGCCCGGTGGACGACGTGCAGCGGGCGGCCGTCCTCGTCCTGGCTGTTCCAGGCGTAGTGGAGCGCGTCGGCCACCTGGGCGGCGATGTAGACGGCATGGGCCGGTGCGAGCGTCCTGCGCAGCAAGAGCGCCGTCTCCATGGCCGTCTCCAGGAAGAGTCCCGGGGTGTGCTCCATCACCACGTAGGGCGTGCCCTGGTGCTCCACCAACTCGTACACCTGGGCGATCCCTGGGTGGCGCAGACGCGTGGCGAGCCGCACCTCCTCCACGGCCCGCTGGCGGCGCTCTTCCCCGGGCGGCATCTCCACGCGCTTGAGGATGACGAGGCACGGAATGCTTTCGTCCCGCGAGGAGGTGCGCCAGGCGATGGCCAGGGGGTCATGCCCGTCCCGCAGGGGGGCAAAGAAGGTGTAGCGGTACTCGGGTCCCTCGAAGAGAAGACCGCCAGGACCCATGGGTTGGATGGGGAAGCTGTCGTTGCGCGCTGGGCCTTTCACGAGGGCATCTCCTGAACCTTTCGGGTTCTCTGCGTCAGGACCGGGTTCCTTTGAGGCAACACGGGAGACCGTCGAAAGAAAGCACCAGCCAACCAGACAGGTCAATTCCCTGACTCGACCTGTTGGAGCAGAAGAGCCGAATCGACCCAGCGCCGTCCATCCATTGGACGGATGCGAACGTTGTAACTGAGCCGTCTACGGGAACGTCACGCCGTCGAGACTCACGCCCTCGGTTCCGGCTTCTCCCGCCCACAGCTTGAGCGTGTAGGTGCCCCGGGCCTCTCTGTGCGCAGTGTCCAGTTCCACCACGATGTTCAGCGATCTGCCCGGTGGGACGGGCTCCAGGGGCCATACCGTCAGCTCCGTCAGCGCCTCGCGATTCGAGCCCACCAAGGCCGCACCCGAGGGCGTCCAGGCCACCGTTCCCTGATTGCGTAGTTCCATCTCCACGGCCACCCGGCCCCGCCCTTTGGGCCCAACGGCCCGGTAGCTGATGACGTTCTGCGCGACGAGCGATCCTCCCGGGCGCGAGGTGACTTCCTTGAGCAGCCGGGCAACGACACCTGTCTTGCCGAGCCATCCGTTGACGATGAGGCTCGTGAGCCCCAACTGATCACTGCACTCAGCCTGAAGACGCGCCTTCTCCTCTCGGCAAAGCCTGGCCTCGGCTCGCGCCTGCTGCTCGCCCTGCCGGAGGGAGGCCATCGTGCGCTCGTTGCGTGACACCTCCACCTGCCGCTCCGCATGAGCGGGGTGGACCACCAGCACGAAGGTGGCACTCGTCGGCACCGCATCATCCTGGAAGTAGACTGTCACCGGTACGCGCTCTCCATCGTGCAGCGCCTCCGAGGCCACGAGCGTCAGAGATGCCGCTGCCAGATCCACCCGGCGGAACCGCTCCCGCTCCTCCACTTCCACCCGCGCCAGTTTGGTGTCGAAGAACAGGTTGACGGACAGCTCTGGCCGGATGCACACCTCCGGTATCATGCTGGGTGCGTCCGCCGTCAGCTCGATGTAGCGCGTGCCCGTCTCACAGGTAGGGAGCGGAGCCCGCTCGGCGGCATCAGCAGGGGCGGCGAGCAGGGCCAGCCCGAGCAGAGCGATGGAGGACGGGGCAAACACGGAGCGGGAACCTCCACGGAAACGAGGAAGAGACCGGAGACGTGGGCCTCCAACACACCGTCCTGCCCGGTCGTGCGCGCGCCAGTCCGGGCTTCCAATCCGCCAAGACCCAGGATGGTGCTATTCGAAGCGGTCCACCGCTCTCACCTCCGCGATGGGCCAAACCTTGACGGCTCCTCCGTCAGGCTCGCTCTCAACACCACGAACTATTTCGTCGTACAACTCCATGCAGACGGCGAACGTGTCCCCAGCGGGAGTGACGGCCTGGGTAATGCGGCCGTAAACACGCTTCTCCCCAATGCAGAGCTGCCCGAAGAGCCGCGTGCCGTCTGGCAACACGACTCGCCCACCCCGGCCCACGGGATCCTCACCCACCAACCAGGCCCCCCCCAACTCGAGCGAGAAGGCGCCATCCTTCACGGGGACGGACTTGCGCTTCTCCCAATCGGGGAACAAAGCCGTGCTGCTGTCCCCAACCTGAGCCATCCCCTCATATTGGACCGAAAACTTCCCGGAAAACGGGTTGTTCGGCCAGCAATTCAACGAATCGAGCCATCAAGGGCAGAAGCGTGTCTTCGGGCATCATGGGAATGGCCTGGTAGT